>NZ_JBEPQI010000030.1:0-126127 GCF_040547725.1 Bradyrhizobium sp. LA2.1 | reverse complement strand
GCGCCTCTCGAATCATCTCAAAGTCGTTCTCGCAAAACAACTTTCGCTGATTCGGCGCCTCGATGCGCTCGATCCGTGTGAGATATCCGGGCTAGCTCCACTGCCGTAGCGTGGGCAAAGGCGCAAAGCGCCGTGCCCACCACGCAGCCAGATTGCGAGAATAAGTTTGGTGGGCACGCTTCGCTTTGCCCACCCTACGGCAGAATCGTAGCCCGGAAAAACCTAGCTCAACGTCCCCGCATGCACCCACCAGCCGAGGTGGTCGCGCCGGATCTTTTCCGCGGCGGCATGCGCCTCGTTCGCTGCGCCGTAGATCGCAAAGCACGTCGCGCCGGAGCCGGACATGCGGGCAAGCTTGACGCCCGCGGAGTCACGCAAGGCTTCCAGCACCTCGCCGATCACGGGCTCGATCCGCAACGCAGGGGCTTCGAGATCGTTGGCCACGGTTTCGAGAACGTCGACCCAATCGGCGATCGCCCCCCCCTCTTCGGGCCACGCCGGAGCGTCGAGAACGGACGTTGCGCCGACCAAGAGTTCACCGTTGCGCAGGCCCAGCGCCTGGAACACGTCCTTGGTGGCAACAGGCACGCGCGGATTGACCATCACGCAGGGCATGCTCGGCAGCGCCAGCGGCAGGAGCTGCTCGCCGACGCCGGTCATGTCGCAGGCGCGCGAGACCAGGCACACCGGCACATCGGCGCCGGTCGCGAGCGCGACTTTCTGCAAGCGCGGATCATCGAGCGACAGATTGTTGAGACGGGCGAGGAGCCGCAGCGCCGCAGCGGCATCGGCCGAGCCGCCGCCGATGCCAGCCGCGACGGGAAGCACCTTGTCGAGCGCGAAGGCGCCCAGCTTCAGGTTCGGCACGGCCTCGGCCAGGAGCCTGGCCGCCTTGACCACGAGATTGTCCGCGGTGTCGCCGCAGGCCGCGGCCAGCGGCCCGGTGGTGACGAGCTTCAGCTCGCCGCCCGGCTCCAGCGTTAGCTGGTCCGCGCAGTCGGCAAACGCGACCACGCTTTCGAGATCATGATAGCCGTCGGCACGACGGCCGACGACGCGAAGGCTCAGATTGACCTTCGCGCGCCCTTCTTCAATCAACGCCGACATTGGCGATCAGCCCCCAAACGCACTCTTAGCCGCCCTTGCCGTCGTCCTTCTTCTTGTCCGCCTGCGCGGCCGAAGAGTTCGAATCGTCGGTCATACCGTTGGCGATCTTGGCCTCGATCTTCGGAAGCTCCTCCGGCTCGGGCTTGAGATCGCGGGCATGGGCCCACTGGAATTTTGCTTCCAGCGTACGGCCGACGCGCCAATAGGCATCGCCGAGGTGATCGTTGATGGTGGGATCCTCGGGCTTGAGGTCGATCGCGCGCTCGAGGTTCTTCACCGCCTCTTCGTAATTGCCGATGCGGTAATAGGCCCAGCCGAGGGAGTCGACGATGTAGCCGTCGTCGGGACGCTGCTCGACGGCGCGCTTGATCATCTTCATGCCTTCGTCGAGATTCACGCCCTGGTCGATCCAGGAATAGCCGAGATAGTTGAGGACATGCGGCTGGTCGGGCTGGAGCTCGAGCGCCTTCTTCATGTCGGCTTCGGCCTTGCTCCACTCCTTGGAGCGCTCCTCGCAAATGCCGCGATAATAATACCAGACGCTGTTGGCCTTGTCGTTGCCGGCCGGCAGCACGTCGATGCCTCGCGAATAGGTCGCACCGCAATCGCCGAACTTCTTGCGGCCGCGCTCGATATTGCCGAGTGCCATGATGGCTTCGAGATCCTTGGAATCGTCTGATGTGACACCCTTGAGGATCTTGATCGCCTCGTCGGTGCGGTCGGCGGAATCCAGATCGATCGCGAGCTGGATCTGCGCGTTGCGCTTCAACGGCGAGGTCGCGGGCACCCGCTCATAAACCTTGATCGCCATCTGCGGCCGCTTGACCGATTCATAGAGATCGGCGAGCGAAAGCAGCGCCAGCGGGTGGGTCGGCTGGAGATAGAGCGAGAGCTGGAGATAAACCAGCGCCAGATCCTCGCCGCCGCGGCGGGTCAGCGTGGCGCCGATGCCGTACAGCGCTTCGGCGGCACCGGCTTGGGCGGAGTCGGCCAGCGGCGGCATCTTCTTGCCGGCCTTGGTGTCGCGCAGGCCTTCCACGATCAGCGGATGGCGGGCGAGCTTCTTGTCGAAAGCCAGGTAGACGGTGGTCGCGGCCGCGGAATCCTTGTTGCGCGACAGCCAGCGGGCATAGGCCTCGGTGACGCGCAGCATGGAATCGTCGAGCTTGTAGGCGCGCTCGAAGCGGACGCCGGCGTCCTTCTCCTTGCCGGAGAGCTCGAGGATCATGCCGGCATGGAGGTCCTTGAACAGCGGATACCATTCCGGACCGGCGAGCTTGTCGATGGTGGCGACGCCGCCCTTGGCATCGCCCGCGCCATAGGCGGCCCAGCCCGACAGCAGCGTGGCGACGAGATCGGTGATCGGACCGCGGATCGACTGGTTGATGTTGGTTTGCGCGGTCGCATATTTCTTCATCTTGAGATCGTGCACCCCGACGACGAGACGCGCGACGCGGTTGGTCTTGTCGATGGTCAGGACGCGCTCGGCGAGCTTGACCGCCTCGTCGATGTCACCGTCGGCGACCGATGAGATGAAGGCACGGTCGAGCAGCTCGTTGTTCTTGGGATCGGTGCGGAGCGCCGAGCGGTAGAAGGCGGCGGCCGAGGCCGCATCGCGCTCGACGCTGGCGTGGCGGGCAGCGAGGTAGCTGCCGGAGGTCGTCAGCGACTTCAGATCGTTCCGGGTCGGAAATTGCGCCGCCGTGTCGGACGGATGGTCCGGCGTCTGCGCCAGGACCGCGCCGGGGACCGTCGCAATCGCGGTGCCCATGAGGGCGATGGCGGCAACAGTCCAGCGGTTGAAACGATTTGAGAACATCAGGGGCTCGCCTTGAGTTGTAGTGCCTGGGTTTGCAGCAGTAGGCCGTATCGCATGCGAACGCGGCCGGTGGCATGGGGACCCGGAACCGTCGGGCCGACAATGCCGCTTTTGGCGCTTCACCGCAAGGATTCGGGCATGCGATCCCCTCCGCACGCCCCAAATCGGCCGACTACGCCCCAAGACGCTGCCAGTATGGCCTTATCGTGGCCGCGGACCGCTACCCCGGGCCGGTTCTCACGCGAACGTGCGTCACAATGCCGGGGGCACGTCACATTGGCCCCGGCTTGATCGCTTTGGTCCAATGATCCCGGCTTACATGGCCTAGCTTACATGGCCTCGTAGTTCGGACCGCCGCCGCCCTCCGGGGGAACCCAGGTGATGTTGCCGTTGGGGTCCTTCACGTCGCAGGTTTTGCAGTGGACGCAGTTCTGGGCATTGATCTGGAAGCGCGGGCTCGCGCCTTCCTCGACCCATTCATAGACCCCGGCCGGGCAATAGCGATTCGAGGGACCGGCGAAGACGTCGTGCTCCGAGGTCTTCTGCAGGTTCATGTCGGCGACCTTGAGATGGACCGGCTGATCCTCCTCATGATTGGTGTTGGACAGGAACACCGACGAGAGCTTGTCGAACGAGATCTTGCCGTCCGGCTTCGGGTAGTTCTTCGGCGCGTGGCTCTTGGCCGGATCGAGGGTGGCGCGATCGGGCTTCGCATGCGACTGCGTGCCGAACAGCGAGCCACCGAACAGCGTGTTGCACCACATGTCGAAGCCACCGAGCGCGACGCCGAGCACGGTGCCGAACTTCGACCATAGCGGCTTGACGTTGCGGACCAGGAACAGATCCTTGCCGACCGACGAGGACCGCCAGGCGTTCTCGTAGTCGACGATCTCGTCATTGGCGCGATCGGCAGCGAGCGCCGCCGCGACATGCTCTGCGGCGAGCATGCCGGTGCCCATCGCATTGTGCACGCCCTTGATGCGGGGCACGTTGACGAAGCCCGCCGCGCAGCCGACCAGCGCGCCGCCGGGGAAGCTCAGCTTCGGCACCGACTGATAGCCGCCTTCGGTGATGGCGCGCGCGCCATAGGCGAGCCGCTTGCCGCCTTCAAAGGTGCCGCGGATCGAGGGATGGGTCTTGAAGCGCTGGAACTCGTCGAACGGCGACAGATACGGATCGTCGTAGTTGAGATGCACGACGAAGCCGACGGCGACGAGATTGTCGTCGTAGTGATAGAGGAACGAGCCGCCGCCGGTCTTCAGGTCGAGCGGCCAGCCGAAGGAATGCTGGATCATGCCCTTCTGGTGCTTGGCGGGATCGATCTGCCAGACTTCCTTGAGGCCGATGCCGAACTTCGGCGGCTCGCTCTTCGAATCGAGTGCGAACTTCGCGATCAACTGCTTGGTCAGGCTGCCGCGCGCGCCTTCGGCGAACAGGGTGTACTTGCCGAGCAATTCCATGCCACGGGTAAAGGAGTCCTTCGGCTTGCCATCGCGGCCGATGCCCATGTCGCCGGTGGCGATGCCCTTCACCGCGCCCTGCTCGTCATAGAGCACCTCGGCTGCGGCAAAGCCCGGATAGATCTCGACGCCGAGCGCCTCGGCCTTGCGCGCCAGCCAGCGGCAGACATTGCCGAGCGAGCCGATATAGCAGTGATGATTGTCCATCAACGGCGGCATGATGAAGTTCGGCAGCTTGATCGCGCCGCCACCAGTCATCCAGTAGAAGCGGTCGTCCTTCACCTGCGTCTTCAGCGGACAGTCGGAATCCTCGCGCCAGTCCGGGATCAGCTTGTCGAGCCCGGCCGGATCGATCACGGCGCCGGAGAGAATGTGCGCACCGACCTCGGAGCCCTTCTCCACCACGACGACGTTGAGATCGGCATTGAGCTGCTTCAGCCGGATCGCAGCCGCCAGGCCAGACGGGCCGGCGCCGACGATGACGACGTCGAATTCCATGGATTCGCGCGGGGGAAGTTCTTCGGTGCTCATCTGATCTCAGCCCTTGAGACGGTTCCTCGTCATTTGCGCCCCCTTGTTTCCGATTTTTCCGGGTAGGACAACCACGGAAATGCGTTCCACTGGGATGCAAGGCACCCCAAACTGATATAGTAAAAGTCTGACTTTCCAAATGATCCCCGAACCCGCACCCACCGTCCGAGAGCTTCTCGCCTTCTATCTGGAGGCCGGGGTCGATTGCGCGCTCGCGGAGGAACCTGTCGACCGCCTGGCGGAATTGGATGCTCCGCCGCCGGCCCCGCGCGCCGCACCTCCGGTCGAGGCATCACGGCCTGTTGCCGCGCCCGCGGTGATGCGCGGCGAGGCCGCACCTGCGCCGGACATTGCGATCGCCTCCGCGCGCGAGGCCGCGCGTACCGCGCCGACGCTCGAGGCACTGCGCGAGCTGATGCAGAATTTTGAAGACTGCGCGCTGAAGCACACCGCGACGCGGCTGGTGTTCGCCGACGGCAATCCGCAGGCGCGCATCATGTTCGTCGGTGAGGCGCCGGGCCGCGACGAGGACATCGAGGGACTGCCCTTCGTCGGGCGCAGCGGCAAGCTGCTCGACCTCATGATCGGCGCGATCGGGCTCAACCGCACCACCGCCTACATCGCCAACGTGATTCCCTGGCGGCCGCCCGGCAACCGCACGCCGACGCCGCAGGAGACGCAGATCTGCCTGCCGTTCATCCAGCGCCAGATCGAGCTGGTGAATCCCGACGTGCTGGTGACGCTCGGCAATCCCTCGACGCAGACGTTGCTGTCGACGCGCGAGGGCATCATGCGCACCCGCGGCCGCTGGTTCGACTACGAGACGGGTGGGCGCACCATCCGCGCGCTGCCGACGTTTCACCCGGCCTATCTCTTGCGCTCGCCATCGTACAAGCGGCTGGCCTGGCAGGATCTGCGCGCGATCGCGAAGGTGCTGGCGTGATAGCGAGCTCTCGTAGGGTGGGCAAAGCGAAGCGTGCCCACCATCCTTATATCTCGACGACGGAAAGACCTAACGATGGGCACGGCGCTTTGCGCCTTTGCCCACCCTACGATTTCTGCGTTTGTCGCTACGTCCCCTTCGGCCGCACGATGGCCCAGCCGATGCGCAGGAGCTGCTGGCGGCCGGTCACCAGCCATTCGAACGCGCGCGGCACTTCCGGAACGATGCCGGGAAAGCGCGCGAGGATTTCGGGTGGCGGGGTGCCGGCGGTGTCGGAGGCGCGCCAGACCACGACGCCGCCGGTCTCGCTGAATTTGGCCTGATTGATCCACGGCGTGCGCGCGGGCTGGGCATCGATGAAGAGATGCGGCCGGCCGGAATGCAGCGTGATCAGGCTCGCAAGCTGGGTCTCGCCGGCGACCGCGCGGAGGCGATGATTGGTGCGGCGGGCAAAGCTCTCGTCGAAGAAGTCCGAGATCGCGCGCGCCGGCATCGAGGTCGCAATCTCGTTGGCGCCGGTCAAGGGCAGAAACAGCACGGCGAGCACGACGCCGGCTGCGGGCGCCAGGACGGCGGCAGCCCACACCGTCCGCAGCACCCGCGCGCGGCGCATCGCGATGAGGTCGCCAGCCGTCACGACCACGGCAAGCCCCGACATGACCAGCACGACGCCGGCGCCGCCGACGACGGCATCGAGCCCGAGCACGCCGGAGATCAGGACCGCGCCGAGCGCAGGCGCCAGCGCGAAGAAATAGACGAAGTTGTGCGCGAGCGGCTCGACCGGCGGCCGGTAGATGATCGGCGCTTCCTCGCCCCTGGCGACGAACAGGCCGCTATTGAGAAAGGTCAGCGCCGGGATCGCCGCCGCGCCGAGCACGAGCCCGCCGAGCAGCCAGGCCGCGTGCAGCGCGCGAGCGTTCAGCTCGGCGACCTCAGGCAGGGTCGGCATGACAAGCGTCTCGGCGCGCATCAGCCAGACCGCATAGGGCAGCGCCAGCACGGCGACGACGATCAGCGCGAACAGCGGATCGAGCGCGCGCAGCGTCCGGCGTCCGCCGGCGGTCGAGATCGCGAAGACGACGATCAGCAGCAGAAGGAAGATCGCCGCGGGCGTGGTCAATAGCAGCAGGCCCGCCTCGATCGACCAGGCGAACCAGGCATTGCCGCGGCGCTGGCCGATGATCTGCCAGGAATGCAAAAGAAGAAGCGCCCAGAGCGGCCGCGCCAGCACCAGCGGGCCAAAGTCGAGCGCCGGCGAGGAGAAGGCCAGCACCGTCATGGTCAGCAGCACGGCCAGCACCGCCTGCTGTGAGCCGACCACGGCGCGGGAGAGATGATAGAGCGCGATGAAGGTCGCGACCTCGCAGAGCTGGGCGAGGACATAGACGCCGAATATGTGGCCGCCCGCGGCGCGGTAGGCGATGTCGGCGAGCCAGATCGGCAAGGGCGGGCCCAGATCGGTGCCGACCTGGTACTCGCGGCCGAACGCGAGCAGGGTCGCGAGCGTGCCGGGCGGGCTGCGATAGAACACCAGCGCCACGAACAGCCACATCGCGGCCTGGAGCAGCACGACGATCCACACGATCAGCCGCGGCCGGGCGCGAATGAGCTCAATGACCAGGGAGGTAAACCGCATGCAACGTCCGAAAGATGCAGCCAACCCGTCCAGCCGGCCCTATTCGCTCACATCTGTTTTGATAAAGGGCGCTGCGCGTTGTGGCAACGACCGTCTGCCCTACAGGCCCGCTGACGCATCAATTTCAACGCTTGCTTCCACCTGCACCTCGACCTCGGTCACCGCGAACAGGTCCTGCACCGGCTCGACGGTCCAGGGCATGTGCTTGGCCCGCGCCGCGGCGACGGGGGCGAAGAAGCTGCGGTGGTGGACGGTAGGACCGAGGCGGTCGAGCGCGTCGAGATGCTCGGGAACGCCGTAGCCCTTGTGCTGCTCGAAACCATAGCCGGGGCAGTCCTGCGCCAGCGCGCACATCAACCGGTCGCGCGTCACCTTGGCGATGATCGAGGCTGCGGCGATCGACAGGACGATGCCGTCGCCGCCGATCACGGCCTCGCAGTCGCAGGCGGTGTCGAGCCGATCGCGGCCGTCGACAAACACGTGACGCGGCGCGTCGGGCAGCGCCACCACGGCGCGCTTCAGCGCCCACAGCGAGGCACGCAGGATGTTGTCGCGGTCGATCCGGGAGCGCGAGGCGACGGCGACCGAGACCTGCGCGGTGGCGCAGATCTTGTCGAACAGCCGTTCCCGTTCCTCGGCGGTCAGGCGCTTGGAATCGTCGATGCCGCGGGGAATGCGGTCGGGATCGAGAATCACGGCGGCTGCCACTACGGGACCAGCCAGCGGCCCGCGACCGGCCTCGTCGCAACCCGCGATCGGCCAGACACCGCGCTTGATCAGCGCGCGCTCGCGGCGGAAGCTCGCCTTGGCGGGCGCGGCCTTCTTTGGCGTCTCTTTGACTGGCTTCCTGGCGGACTTATCTCGAATCATGGCCGGGATCGTGCGCAAGCGGCCCGGCCGGCGCAACCGGGTACCCCGGACAATTCCCGCTATTCAGACCAGCCGCCTACTCGGCCAGATGCACCCGCCGGTCCTCTCCGACCTCGATGCCCGGCGCGACCACGACTTCCCAGGGATGGCCGTCGGGGTCGGCGAAATAGCCGGAATAACCGCCGTAGTCGGTCTCATGCGCCGCTTTCGCCAGCGCGGCGCCCTTGCCGACGGCGAAGGCCAGAACCGCATCGACCTCGCCGCGCGTGGCGCAGTTCCAGGCGAGCGTCATGCCGCGGAAGGTCGCGGGCCTCGGATTGTCCGGCAACTTGGCATCGGCCGCGAGCTTATCCCAGTGAAACAGGGCCAGCACCGGACCACCGGTATCGTAGAAGGCGACGGCCTCGCCGGTCGCCTTCAGCCGACGCGAGAAGCCGAGCGCGTCATAGAAGGCGATGCTGGCGCGAATGTCGCTCACACCCAGTGTGATGACGGTGAGCCGCGGCACCGGCGCGGCAAGTTCCTGGCTCATGCTACGCCTCTTTCGCTTCCCGGTCAGAACAGGCTGAGCTGATCGCCGTTCCGCTTCGGCCTCGCAAAGTGATCCGTCGTCAGCTTGGAGCGCCGCTTGTTCAGCCCAAGCCTGTCGCAGGCGATCTCGAAGCGGCGGCCGATGGTCCAGGCCATCGGTCCGGTGCCCTTCATCCGCTCGCCCCATTTCGCGTCGTAGTCGCGGCCGCCGCGCATGTCTCGGATCAGCGTGAAAACGTGGCGGTAGCGGTCCGGATAGTTGGCCATCAGCCATTCACGGAAGAGATCGCGAACCTCCAGCGGCAGCCGCAACAGCACGTAGGAGGCTTCCTTGACGCCGGCATGGGCGGCGGCATCGAGAATGCGCTCGATCTCGGAATCGTTCAGCGCGGGGATCACGGGCGCGACCATCACGGTGGTCGGAATACCCGCGTCCGAAAGCTGCTTCAGCGCTTCCAGCCGCTTCGGCGGCGTCGATGCGCGCGGCTCCATGGTGCGAGCCAGCTTTGGATCGAGCGAGGTGACGGAAATTCCGACCTTGGCGAGGTTGCGCTTGGCCATCCGCGCGAGAATGTCGATGTCGCGCACCACCAGCGCCGACTTGGTGACGATGCCGACGGGATGGCCGGCGCGCTCCAGCACCTCGAGAATGCCGCGCATGATCTTACGCTCGCGCTCGATCGGCTGATAGGGATCGGTGTTGGTGCCGATCGCGATCATCCGCGGCTCGTAGCCGGTCGCGGCCAGCTCCTTCTCGAGCAGCGCCGGCGCATCTGGCTTGGCAAACAGCTTTGACTCGAAGTCGAGCCCCGGCGACAGGCCGAGATAGGCGTGCGTCGGCCGCGCGAAGCAATAGACGCAGCCGTGCTCACAGCCGCGATAGGGATTGATCGAGCGGTCGAAGCCGATATCGGGGGATTCGTTGCGGGTGATCACCTTGCGCGAGGTGTCGACGCCGACGGTGGTCTTGAACGGCGGCAGCTCCTCCAGGCTCTGCCAGCCATCGTCGAAGGCGACGCGGGCCTCGGCCTCGAAGCGGCCGCTGGCATTGGACTGGGCGCCCCGCCCTCGCCTGCGCTGCTTGTCGATGGCGACCGCCAGTTCGGGAAAATCAGAGTCCGCACCCGCCGGCTCGGAGGGCGCCGTGACCGGCGGGTGCTTGAGAGCATGAGAGGATGCTGGACTCATGAAGCCAAGATAGCACGCCAAAGGAACAAATCAAGAACACAAACAAAAAACTGAAAAACAACCCCATGCACAGTAGCCGCCCAAATTTCGGGCGCGGCCCTTTGACCTCACGCAACACATCCGGCGCGGCGATCCGGTTCGATGCCGGACAGGGATCAATCGCACCGGAACAAAGTTGGTGACGATCGCTAGGTGAAGGTCAGCAGGAACATGACAAATCAACGACAATCGGCCTCAGGGAGCAGCGACCTCGATCTGCTCGATCGCTATTGGCGCGCCGCGAACTACCTCTCCGTCGGGCAAATCTATCTGCTCGACAATCCGCTGCTACGCGAGCCGTTGCGGCCGGAGCACATCAAGCCGCGCTTGCTCGGCCATTGGGGCACGACGCCCGGTTTGAACTTCATTTACGCCCATCTCAACCGCGTCATCCGCGCGCTCGATGTCAGCGTGCTCTATATCTGCGGTCCCGGCCATGGCGGCCCGGGCATGGTGGCCAACACCTATCTCGAGGGCAGCTACAGCGAGATCTATCCTGACGTCGCGCGCGATACGGACGGATTGCGAAAACTTTTCAGGCAGTTCTCCTTCCCCGGCGGCATTCCGAGCCACGCGGCACCGGAAACGCCGGGCTCGATCCACGAAGGCGGCGAGCTCGGCTACGCGCTGGTGCACGCCTATGGCGCCGCATTCGACAATCCCGACCTGATCGTCGCCTGTGTCGTCGGCGATGGCGAAGCGGAAACCGGCCCGCTCGCGGCGTCCTGGCACTCGAACAAGTTCCTCAATCCCGCCCATGATGGCGCCGTGCTGCCGATCCTGCATCTCAACGGCTACAAGATCGCGAACCCGACCGTGCTCGGACGGATGCGCGACGCGGAGATCCGCGACCTGTTCCGCGGGTTCGGCCACGAGCCGCTGTTCGTCGAAGGTGACGATCCCGAATTGATGCACCAAGCCATGGCGGACGCGCTCGACGTCGCGCTCGCCAGCGTCCGCTCGATCCAGCAGCATGCCCGCGACGGCCGCAAGAGCGTCGAGCGGCCGCGCTGGCCGATGATCGTGCTGCGCAGCCCGAAGGGCTGGACCGGCCCGAAGGAGGTCGACGGCAAGAAGGTCGAGGGCTTTTGGCGCGCGCATCAGGTTCCCGTTGCGAGCTGTCGCGAGAACCCGGCGCACTTGAAAATCCTCGAAGACTGGATGCGCAGCTACGAGCCCGAAAAACTGTTCGACGGCACCGGCGCGCTCATTCCCGAGCTCCAGGCGCTCGCGCCCGAAGGTAACAGGCGCATGGGCGCCAATCCGCACGCCAACGGCGGCCTGCTGAAGAAGGAGCTGAAGCTGCCGGACTTCCGCAGTTTTGCGTTGGACGTGCCGCAGCCGGGCGGGGTGACGGGCGAAGCGACGCGTGAACTCGGCAAATTTTTGCGCGACGTCATCCGCCTCAACGCCGAGACGCGCAACTTCCGCATCATGGGCCCGGACGAGACCGCGTCAAACCGGCTCGACGCCGTGTTCGAGGCGACCGAACGGGTCTGGATGGAACCGACGGAGCCTTACGACGTGCATCTCGCACAGGACGGCCGGGTGATGGAGGTTTTGAGCGAGCATCTCTGCCAGGGCTGGCTCGAGGGCTATCTGCTCACCGGACGGCACGGCTTGTTCTCCTGCTACGAGGCCTTCATCCACATCGTCGATTCCATGTTCAACCAGCACGCCAAATGGCTGAAGGTGACGCGACATCTGCCCTGGCGGCGACCGATCGCCTCGCTGAACTATCTCCTGACCTCGCATGTCTGGCGGCAGGACCATAACGGCTTCAGCCATCAGGATCCCGGCTTCGTCGATCTCGTCGCCAACAAGAAGGCCGACATCGTCCGCATCTACTTCCCACCCGACGCCAACACGCTGTTGTGGATCGCCGATCACTGCTTGCGCACCTATGACCGCATCAACGTCATCGTCGCCGGCAAGCAGCCGGCGCCGCAATGGCTGTCGATGCAGGACGCCGCCACGCATTGTGATGCCGGCATCGGCATCTGGACCTGGGCCGGCACGGAGGATGCGGATGGCGAGCCCGACGTCGTGATGGCCTGCGCCGGCGACGTGCCGACATTGGAGACGCTCGCCGCCGTCGATCTGCTGCGCAAGGCGCTGCCCGACCTGAAGATCCGCGTCGTCAACGTCGTCGACCTCATGACGCTGCAGCCGAAAGACCAGCACCCGCACGGCCTGTCCGACCGTGACTTCGACAGCCTGTTCACACCAGACAAGCCCGTGGTCTTCGCCTATCACGGCTATCCCTATCTCATCCACCGTCTCACCTATAACCGCACCAACCATGCCGGAATGCATGTGCGCGGCTTTGCCGAGGAAGGCACCACGACGACGCCGTTCGACATGGTCGTGCTCAACGGGCTCGACCGCTATCACCTCGCGATCGAGGCGATCGCGCGCGTGCCGGGTCTGGCGACCAAGGCCGCGCAGGTGCAACAGCAGTTCCGCGACAGACTGATCGAACATTCGCACTATGTGCGCGAACACGGCGAGGACATGCCTGAAATTCGCGACTGGGTCTGGCCGGGCAAAGCGGGTTGACGTCATGACGGCGTCGGCACTCGTGCTCAACTCGGGCTCGTCGAGCATCAAGTTCGGCCTGTTCGACATCGCGGCGGACGAGCCTGCCCTGCTCTGCAAGGGCCTGCTCGACGAGCATGAGGCGAAGCCGCGGCTCGTGGTGAAAAGCCCTGCGGGCGGAGACCTGTTCGAGACGCAGAGGGAAGCATCCGATGCGGACAGCGGTCATCTGTTCGCGGAGGTGCTCGACTTCATCGAGGAGCGTTTTGCCGACCACCGCCTGCGCGCCGTCGGTCACCGCATCGTTCATGGCGGGCCGGATTATTCGGGGCCGGTTGAGCTGACTGACGACGTCTACGCAAAGCTGGACGCACTGACGCCACTGGCGCCGCTGCACCAGCCGCGGTGCCTTGAACCAGTCCGCACCATCAGGGCAATAAAGCCCGACCTGGCACAGATCGCATGTTTCGACACCGCCTTTCATCACAGCATGGCGCCACCCGCGAGCCGCTTCGCCATCCCGCGGCGCTATGAAGAGCGCGGTATCCGGCGCTACGGCTTTCACGGCCTCTCGTTCGAATACGTCGCGGGGCGCCTCGCGAAAATCGCGCCGCAGTTCGTTGCCAAGCGCACCGTCATCGCGCATCTCGGCAATGGCGCCAGCCTGTGCGCGTTGCGCGATGGCCGCAGCGTCGACACCACGATGGGGCTGACGCCGCTCGATGGCCTCGTGATGGGCACCCGGAGCGGCACCATCGATCCCGGCGTGCTGCTCTATCTGGAACAGCACGAGAGGATGTCGGTCGAGGATGTCCAGCACCTGCTCTATCACGAGTCAGGCCTGCTCGGCGTCTCCGGCATCTCTGCCGACATGCGCACGCTGCTGGCGAGCCGTGAGGCTGCGGCGCGGCAGGCGGTCGAGCTCTTCACCTTCCGTGCGGCGCAGCAGGTCGCGGTGATGGCGACCACGCTGGGCGGGCTGGACTGTCTGGTCTTCACCGGCGGCATCGGCGAGCATGCGAAGGAAATCCGCACCGCGATTGGTGAGCGGCTCGGGTGGCTCGGCGTGCATATTGACGCGGGTGTGAATGACGCGGCACGCGAGCGGATCAGCAGCAGTGGCAGCACCGTCAATGTGTTCGTCATTCCGACGAATGAGGAGCTGACGATCGCTCGGCATTGCGCGGCTGTGCTGCGAGCGAAATGAAAGCCCGGTCGACCGCTGCATCTTTCCCTTCTCCCCCGTGGGAGAATTTCAGCGGGCCATGACTTGTCGGGCCATGACTTGTCGCAGCGCTGCTGCGCCACTGTCGAAAGGACCATGGTGCGCAAAGCAAACGATTTCGCCAGCGCTTCGAGCACCATGGGCCAACTACGTCGCTCCGCTCAGTACGGAGAGTACCCGCCCGGGCAAACATAGTTTCCGTAAGCGTCATAGCCGCAGCCGCTGCGGTAGTAGGCCCCTGTCGCAGCTGCGCCGATCGCCGCGGCCCCCACTGCCGCCGCACCGACGCCGTAACGATATCCGCGATACCCTGCATAAGCGCCCCGATAGCCGTAACGCCCGCCGCGCACGGCGACAGCACCGCCCCGATATCCACGCGCCGCGACCGCGCCCCCGCGGTAGCCTCCTGCCCGCACGGCACCGCCGTGGAAACCTCCTGCGCGCATGGCGCCGCCGCGACCGCCGCGGGCAGATGCGTCATCGGGAGTGAAGGCGACAAGCAGCATAGCTGCGGCTGCCGAAGCGATGAGAGCTTGACGCAACATCAGCGTACTCCTTCTTCGAGGGAGGAAGCCGCGGACAGCTGCACATCGCGTTGACCGCGGGTCCGATCGAAGTCTCGTGCGCTGGAGCTTCGTGCCTTTGATTTGGATCAACGTTCATCTACATGAACGACGGTTCCCCGCCCGCACAGTGGCGTGCAGGCCGATCTCAGGCCGATCTAATGCGTGCCCGACAGGATCTGGATGCACCCGATCACGACCTCGATCACGATCAGCACCACGACTGCGATTTCCAGACGCAGCGAGCGCTGGGTGTCGATGATGTCGGTCAGCGCGTTGGCGGTTTCCGAGACCGCGGTGAGCTTGCGCTCAAGCGTGTCGAGGCGCTCCTTCAATTCGTACTCGTCTTCGAGACGGGCATAGAGGCGGTCGAGCTCGGGCTTCTCCCAGAGCACGTCCGGTTTCTCGGCCACCGCGACACGGCCGGCGACGCGCTGCTGGACCAGAAGCGCATTGCCGATCAGTTGCAAGATGCCCTTGCGCCGGGGCGGCGTGCGGCCCTGCTCGGCGAGCCCCCGCGCGAAGGGCTCGATCACGTCGAAAACCGCGGCGACGCGGCGCTCGTCGCGGGCGAGCGAGGTGCTCTTGGCGAGCGCGTCCGCAACGATCAGCAGCCGATCGTCGGAGAATTTGGCGAGGCAGATCGGCCCGCCGGGCTGGATCGCCTCGGCGTTCTCATCCTTGCAGAGCTGCGCCTGTGCGATCTCCTCTTCAAAAGGGCTGAGCTCGCCGGTCACCCGCGGTTTCAGGCTGTCGATCAGCACCTTCTCCTCCGAAGGGAGGAGGCCGATCAGCACCACGACGCCGTAGCGGAAGATCACGACGAGCCCGGCATGGACGCGGAAGGCAGCAGGCGTCGAGGAGACAGGTGCGCCAAGCTCGAGCCCGGACGGATTGATGCGTTCGCCCAGCATCACGGCGCGGATCCGCAGGGTCGGCGCGGCCTCCGGCTTCGGCGATGTTGGCGTGGTGCCAACGGGAAGTTGATCGGCGTTCACTGGACTATCTCACTTTGCGCGGCGAGCGTTGCACGTTTTTCCCGTCGCAAGGTTTGTGTCAGACTGCCGGTGCAGCCTTGCGGAACGTGCCGTCCTCGCCCCGATCATATCGGCAGAGAAAGCCCCCGTTTGAAGCTCACGGAAACGACATTCGCGGAAACATTCGGCAACAGGGCCACCCCGCGCACGACATATTCGGATGCGATGGACCGGCGGCGATTTACCATCGCATGCCGGAACACCGGCGAAAAGTTGCACTCGGCGATGCCGCGTGTTTATGACACATTCATAACAAGCTACGCTTCTCCCGAAGTGCAGACATCGAAGCCTCAATCATGCTGAGCGTCATCATACCGACCGAAGGCGTCGAGCAGACGGCGGTCGCAACTCTGGCCGCGCTGGTACCCGGTGCCGCTGCGGGAATCATCAAGGAAGTCCTGCTGGTCGATGGCACCCGCAACGGTGTCATCGAGCGCGTCGCCGACGTCGCAGGCTGCCGTTTCATCGGCTTCGAGGGTTCTTCGCAGGGCGCGGCGCTCGCCGCCGGCGCGCTCCAGGCCCGTTCGCCCTGGCTGATGTTCCTCCCGGCCGGCGCCGTGCTGGAGACCGGCTGGATCGAGGAAACCACACAGTTCATCCAGGCTGTCTCGACCAGCGGCAGGGATCGCGCGGCGGTGTTCCGCTACACACGCTCGCCTTATGCCGATACCGGGTTTCGCGACGTCCTCTGGGCCGTGGTGCGCAAACTGATTGGCCCGCTGGGCGATCAGGGACTTTTGATCGCGCGCGATCATTACGACCGGATCGGCGGCTACCCGCCCCAGGCCCGCCGTTCCGAGGCGCGGCTGCTCCGGCGGCTCGGCCGCTCGTCCCGGACCATGCTGCGCAGCCGGATCGTCATGGTCGGCTAAGGTCACCGATCTTATACTTGCCAATGTCAAATAATTGTTTGACAATGGCAAGTATCGAGGTGACCCATGCCATCAGCCCTTTCGTCATCCAGCCCTTCGCCATCCGGCCCCGCTTCGACCGAACAGGTCGCTGACGACCAGGTCCAGGCGGTTCGCGCCTTCAACCGCTTCTACACCCAGAAGCTCGGCGTGCTCGACCAGCAGCTCCTGAAGAGCCCGTTCTCGCTGAGCGAGGCGCGCGTGCTCTACGAGCTGGCCCATGGTGGCGAGCAGTCGGCGAAGGAGATCGGCATCGCGCTCGGGCTCGACGCCGGCTATCTCAGCCGCATCGTGCAGAATTTCGACGAGAGCGGCCTGATCGCGCGCAAGCCGCTTCCGAGCGACCGCCGGCAGGTTCAGTTGAGCCTGACCGCGAAGGGCCGCCAGGCGTTCGCCAAGCTCGAACGCTCGTCCC
Source organism: Bradyrhizobium sp. LA2.1 (assembly GCF_040547725.1). Lineage (NCBI taxonomy): Bacteria > Pseudomonadati > Pseudomonadota > Alphaproteobacteria > Hyphomicrobiales > Nitrobacteraceae > Bradyrhizobium > Bradyrhizobium sp. LA2.1. The sequence continues at coordinate 109,314 of NZ_JBEPQI010000030.1, read as the reverse complement.
AGGACGACGTCGCCGCGATGCTGCGGCCGCTGCCGGATGAGGAGCGCAGCAAGCTCACCGGTGCGATGGAGACGATCGAGCGGCTGCTCGCCATGCCGCGCACGCCATCCCCGCGCGCGACCCTGCGCGAGCCCCGTCCGGGCGACATGGGCTGGGTGGTGCAGAGCCACGGCGCACTCTACGCCAGCGAATACGGTTTCGACTCCGGCTTCGAGGCGCTGGTGGCCGAGATCGTTGCCAAATACATGACCTCCTACGATGCCTCGCGCGAGCGCTGCTGGATCGCCGACATCGAGGGCCGGCCGGTCGGCTCGGTATTTCTGGTCAAGGCCAGCGACGACGTCGCCAAGCTGCGCCTGTTGCTGCTCGATCCGGCCGCGCGAGGCCAGGGGCTAGGCCAACGGCTGGTCGCCGAATGCGTCTCTTTCGCGCGCGCTTGCGGCTATCGGCGGATGACGCTGTGGACGCAGAGCAATTTGGTCGCCGCGCGAAAAATCTATCAGGATGCCGGCTTCAAGCTGACCGCCACCGAGCCGCATCGCAGCTTTGGCCAGAACCTCACCGGCGAAACCTGGGAGCGCGATCTCTGATGCGGCACGCGCTCATCACGGGAGAGCTCGTCGATCTCTACAAGCGCCGTGCACGACGGCTGCACGCGGAAGCGTGCCGGACTATGTGGCGCGTGGTGTGGGGCTCGCTGCGACGGAAGAGCTAGTCGCTGGCGCAGCGGGCGCGATGCGCATGATTGTGCCCTCTCCCCTTGCGGGAGAGGGCAGCGACGCTGGGAGATGCGAACTCACTTGGGTGAGGGGTATGTCTCTACGGACGCAACTCTCTCGCATCGCACTCGCCGATAGATACCCCTCATCCGGCGCTTCGCGCCACCTTCCCCCACATCCGCCTTCGCCAAGGCTTCGGCGGACATGAGGGGAGAAGGGAAGAAAGCGCACTCACACCGTCGCGCCCTGCGCCTTTGCCCTTCGCAGATGCTCGTCGAGGCGCGGCATGATCTCGACGAAATTGCAGGGACGCGTGCGGTAGTCGAGCTGGGCCGCGAGGATGCCGTCCCAGCCGTCGCGACAGGCGCCGGGCGAGCCCGGCAGGCAGAAGATGTAGGTGGCGCCGGCGACGCCGGCGGTGGCGCGGCTCTGGATCGTCGACGTGCCGATCTTGGCGTGGCTCAGCATGTGGAAGGCGATCGAGAAGCCGTCCATGCGTTTCTCGAACAGCGGCTCGATCGCCTCCGGCGTGACGTCGCGCCCCGTAAAACCGGTGCCGCCGGTGGTGATGACGACGTCGACGCCGGTATCCGCAATCCAGCGGCGGACGACGGCGCGGATCGCCTCGACGTCGTCGGTGACGATCTCGCGCGCGGCGAGATGATGGCCCGCCGCGGTGAGGCGGTCGGCCAGCGTCTGGCCGGACTTGTCGTCGGCGAGCGCGCGCGTGTCAGAGACGGTGAGCACCGCGATGTTGAGCGGGATGAATTGTTTTGACTCGTCGATCGAGGCCATTGGTCCTTCCTCTCGTGTCCCGGACGCGATGCAGCGCGTCAGCGGTGCGTCGCAGAGCCGGGCCCCAGAGCTGAGAGACCGGCATTGTGGGCCCCGGCTCTGCAGCGCACCGCTGAAGAAGCGCTGCGCTGCGTCCGGGGCAGGAAGTCCTGGCGACTACGACCCGCTGCCGAACGTGTTGCAGGCCTGGACGGTGCCTTGCTGGTAGCCGGTCATGAACCACTGCTTGCGTTGCGCCGCCGAGCCGTGCGTGAAGGAATCGGGCACGACGCGTCCCGTGGCCTGGCGTTGCAGCGTGTCGTCACCGATCGCGCTCGCCGTGGTCAACGCGGCGTCGATGTCGCCGGGCTCGAGGAAGTTCGGACGCTTCTTCGACTCGCGATTGACCCAGACGCCGGACAGGCAGTCGGCTTGCAATTCGACCTTCACCTGGAGCGCATTGGCCTCGGCCTTGCTGCCGGCCTGCTGCTGCAGCCGCGTCACGCGCGGAATGATGCCGAGCAGGTTCTGGATGTGATGGCCGGCCTCATGCGCGATGATGTAGGCGGTGGTGAAGTTGCAGGCGGACTTGCCGGAGCAGCCGCGGAAGCGCGTCTCGACCTCGCGGAAGAAACTGGTGTCGAGGAAGATGGTACGATCCGGCGGACAGTAGAACGGCCCCATCGCCGACTCTGCCCGGCCGCAGCGGCCGCCATTGGTGACGTTGCGGAACAGCACCACCTTCGGACCGGTGTAGGACTGGCCGCTGGCCTGGAAGATCTCGCTCCAGCGGTCGTCGATCTCGCCGAGGATGCCGGAGATCATGCTGCCCATCTCGTCGGTCGGCGCGCCGCGCTTGGCGGAGGTCGACTGACGATCGGTCTGGTAGGAAGGCGCCTGGCCGCCGCCGGTGAGGATCTCGGCGCCGCCGATCAGGATGCGCGGATCGATGCCGAAGGCATAACCGACCAGGCCGAGCACGATGATGGTGCCGATGCCCAGACCGCCGCCGCCCATCGGCAGGCCGAACCCGCCTCCGCCGCCGCCCATGCCGCCACCGCCGTCGCGGCGATCCTCAATGTCGTCGCTGCGGCGGAAATCATCATAACGCATGGCGGGTTTCCCTCAGTCCTCAATTGGCGTCATTTGGGCGCAGAAGCGCGAAAGCTCAACGCGCCACACACGTAAAATTTCCAATGCGTTAATCAATATCCCGCTCGGCAATTATTGCCTAGTGCGACAGCATGCCGATGCCAGCAATTTTTTCCGGGGTCGTGCAATTTTTTCCGAGAGAAATTTGGCGACCTGACTGCTCCCGCAACGCGAAGAAATACGAAATACACTGGAAAACACGACGAATGCGCAGAGCGAAACGCGCGCCATGCGCGATGCGAGGGATGCTCACGAAAGCGGCGGGTTAAGTCGATTTTTACTTTGCCGCTCCATTGTAACGGTCAGTCGGTTGTTTGGTCCCGCGTCGCCGACAGCGTCGCCTGAGTCAGAGTTCTTGAGTCATGGTAGTGTCGCGTCGCGGGGCGTCTGCAAGGGCGCCCCGCACAAATTTTGAGTCCGCTTCGCACAGCATCATCCTCGGTGATTGCGTCGCCGAGATGTCGAAGCTTCAGGCCGGTTCGGTCGACCTCGTGTTCGCCGATCCGCCCTACAATCTCCAGCTCAAGGGCGATCTGAAGCGCCCCGACGAATCCCATGTCGATGCCGTCAACGACGACTGGGACAAGTTCGATTCGTTCTCCGCCTATGACGATTTCACCCGCGCCTGGCTGCTTGCCGCCCGCCGCGCGATGAAGCCGTCGGCGACGATCTGGGTGATCGGCTCCTATCACAACATTTTCCGCGTCGGCGCGATCATGCAGGACCTCGGCTTCTGGCTCCTGAACGACATCGTCTGGCGCAAGTCGAACCCGATGCCGAACTTCCGCGGCCGCCGCTTCACCAACGCGCACGAAACGATGATCTGGGCCGCGCGTGACGAAAAAGCCAAGGGCTACACGTTCAACTACGAGGCGCTGAAGGCGGCGAACGAGGACGTGCAGGCACGGTCCGACTGGCTGATCCCGCTCTGCACCGGCGAGGAGCGCCTCAAGGGCGCCGACGGCAAGAAAGTGCATCCGACGCAGAAGCCGGAAGGCCTGCTCGCGCGCGTGCTGCTGTCGTCGTCGAAGCCCGGCGATCTCGTGATCGATCCCTTCAACGGCACCGGCACCACGGGTGCTGTCGCCAAGCGTCTCGGCCGCTCCTATATCGGCTTCGAGCGCGACAAGACCTATGCCAAGGCGGCGGAAGCCCGCATCGCTGCGGTCGAGCCGCTGCCGGAAGAAAGCCTCGCCCCGTTCATGACCGCGCGCGAAGCGCCGCGGGTCGCGTTCTCCGAGCTGATCGAGCGCGGCATGATCATGCCCGGCACAAAGCTGTTCGACGCCAAGAAGAAGCTCGGTGCGCTGGTGCGTGCCGACGGCGCCATCATGCTGGGCGACAAGGTCGGCTCGATCCATCGCATCGGCGCGGTGGCGCAAGGGGCGCAAGCCTGCAACGGCTGGACCTTCTGGCATGTCGAGACCAAGAAAGGTCTCAAGCTGATCGACGAGCTCCGCGCCGAGATCCGCGCCGGCATGGCGGTCGAGTAGTTTCCCGCGATCTCGTAGGGTGGGCAAAGCGAAGCGTGCCCACCATCTTGAGTGCCGCGTGAGACGCGGCGGGCACGGCGCTTCGCGCCTTTCCCCACCCTACGGCTCCTTGAATGACGCACCGGCCAGGACTACATTTGCCCGATCAGCCCCGTCCTGACCGGTCCGGCTCCCATGCGACGACAGTCCGAGACTTTGCTGCTGGTGCCGCTGCTGCCGATCTTCCTGCTCGGCATGTTTCCGATGTTCCTGATCGCCCTGCTCGGCTTTTTCGGCCTCGCGATCTTCGGCGTGCTGATGGTCTGCGTCGGGCTCGCCAGCAGCAACGAGGCGCATGACAATTTCAATCACGACGTCATCGTACACGGCTACGCGCGCGGATCGGAGCGCAAGACGCGGGCCTCCAGCATGCACGCCGCCACGCGGCTCGCGATGCGGCTGGACGCTGTCGGCGCCGGGATGATCGTCATCGCCGTCGTCGGCCTGCTCTATTCCAGTTGAGCGTCGAGGCGCGGCCTCACGGCGCCAGACGTGCGATCAATCGATCGGAGGCATCCATGAGCGCCGTCGCGTAGGATCGCTCCGTAGACGAAGGGCTCGGCAGGATCGCCTCAGCCTTGTTGTTGAACATGACACCGCTGCGGCCGTTGAGATCAGGCGACACCAGGAGCGGCACCAGTCGCTCGGCATAGGCGTCCGGCTCGACCATCATGAAGCTGGTCAGCCAGTTGATCAGCGAGACGAGCGCGCGCGACCCGAGCAGATTGGCGCGAATATCGGTCTTCACGAAGCCGGGATTCAGGCCGAACACATCGACATCGGCAAAGCGCCTGGCGGCCTCGAGGACGAGCACTTCGTTGCCCGCCACGGTGTTCGAGTGGGCTGCGAACCGCTTGTAGCTCCGTTCCGAATTCAGATCGCCGACATCGGCCCTCTGCTCCGTCCCGGGGAATCCCATGACGAATATCCGAGGCTTGAATGTGGCCGTGGCCCTGTCCCTTCCAAGACGAGAGGCGATCGCGTTCAGGATGACGAAGCGGCTCAGATAGCTGACGGCAAGATCGCGTTCGATGCCTTCCGCCGTCACCTCACGCCTGGGCCCCGCCATGATGCCGGTCGTGAAGACGACGATGTCGAGCGTCTCGGCGGGAAGCTCACGGCCGATCCGCCTGGCTTCCCGCATCAGGCTCAGATCGGCCTGCATGAATGCGATGCCCGGCACGTTCTGATCGCGGAACGTCTGGCCGACGACGAGGACACGCGCCCCCTTGGCCGCCAATTGGCGGCTGAACGCCCGGCCGATGCCGCCGGTGCCGCCGATCACCGCCACATTCAATCCAGCGAGCCTGAGGCCTTCGAGCGCCGGCGGATTCACCTTCAGGTTCTTGTCGAGTTCTACGCGTTTCATGGATGGCTTGCCCTGCAATGTCAGCAAAGGGCAGATGGACCTTCCATTCAGTGGAATAAATACCGTAAAATGGAACTGATTGATCCATTATTGGAATAATGAAATGGCGTTGTTGAACGACATGGCACTGTTCGTGGAGGTCGCGAAGGCCCGCAGCTTCCGTCGCGCCGCCAAGACCCTCGACATGCCCAATTCGACGCTGTCGCGCAGGATCGATCTCTTGGAGAAGGAGATCGGGCTTCGCCTGTTGAACCGGACGACGCGCAAGATCGAATTGACCGAAGCCGGCCAGATCTACTTCGAGCGCTGCAAGCGCATCGTGGACGAGGCGCGCCTGGCGCATGAGCAACTGGACGGGATGCTGGCGCAGCCGAGCGGCATGCTCCGCGTCTCGCTGCCGGTGGATTTCGCGAACACCTACCTCGCACCGTTGATCGCCGAATTCGCGCAGCAATATCCCGACATCGATTTCGAATTCGACCTGACGCCGCGACGTGTCGATCTCGTATCGGAGCCGTTCGATCTGGCGATCCGCGTCGGAGAATCAGAGCCGTCCCACATGATCGCGCGGCCGCTCGCCCGCATGCCGGGATATCTCTACGCCTCGCCGCGCTATCTCGACATCAACGGCGAGCCGCATGAACCGGCGGACCTCACCCGTCATCAATGCCTGTGCATGACGAAGGTGAGTGCGTGGACGTTACACAGGGGCACGCAGATGGAGCAGACCGACGTCGGCGGCCGTTTTCGGCTCAACAACGTGGGACTGATCCGCCGCCTCGCAACGCTCGACATGGGCATCGCCTTTCTGCCGCAAGAGATCGTGGCCGACGAAGTGGCGGATGGCCGGCTGCGTCGCATCATGCCGCAATGGCAGGGCTCGCCCGTCACCGTCTACGCAGTCACCGAGACGCGCCTGCTGCCAGCCAAGACGCAGCGCTTCATTGAATTCCTGCGGGAACGGCTCAGCCGGACTTGAACCGCCATTACGGCGGCGATCGGCCCTTGTTACGCCGGCTGATCTGCGTACCGCGCAGACACCGCCCGGCAAACTCGCCGGTTGCTCTCCCAGGCCATGTTCAGGCAGAGAAAGCCACGACGCTGCATTCATTCTCTAAAAAGGGAATCGGGGAGACAAACATGCTCAAATTCTATTTCAACGGATCGCCGAACCCGACCAAGGTCGCGCTTTATCTTGAAGAGGCCGGCCTGGCCTTCGAGCCGGTCAAGATCGACACCCGCACGGGCGAACAGTTCGCGCCGGACTATCTGAAGATCAATCCGAACGGCAAGGTGCCGGCGATCGACGACAACGGCACCATCGTGTTCGACTCGAACGCCATCCTGCTCTACCTCGCCGAGAAGACCGGCAAGTTCCTTCCCGCCGCCAACGTCCGCGGCGAGACGCTGTCATGGCTGATGTTCATTGCCACCGGCGTCGGGCCGTATTCGGGCCAGGCCGTGCACTTCAAGCATTTTGCGCCGAAGGACCAGAACCACGACTACGCGCATAACCGCTACCAGTACGAGACCGATCGCCACTACAAGATTCTCGACGGTCACCTTGAAGGCCGCAGCTACATGGTCGGCGACGGCTATTCGATCGTCGACATGGCGCTGTGGGGCTGGGCGCGGATGGTGCCGTTCAAGCTCGGCGACGATGCCTTTGCGCGCTACCCGAACGTGAAGCGGCTGGTGGACGAGATCTCGGCGCGGCCGGCAGCGGCGCGTGCGATTGCCCTGAAGGACAAGTTCACCTTCAAGGCCGAGATGGACGACGAGGCGCGCGCCAACATGTTCAAGCACATGACGACGAAAGTCGCCTGATCGCGCGACGCAGCTCTTGGAGGCCACGCGCATGCGCGTGGACCTTTGCTTCTGCGGGTCCGCGCCGGTCAGGCGGCGTGGACCGAGTCCAGGAACTTCGCGACTTCCTGCTTCAGCCGGTTGCTGTCTGAAGACAGCGAGCGCGCCGCCGAGAGCACCTGCGAGGAGGCCGAGCCGGTCTCGGAGGCGCCGCGCTGGACGTCGCCGATATTGATCGAGACGCGCTGCGTGCCGTGGGCGGCCTGCTGAACGTTGCGGGAGATGTCCTGCGTCGCCGCGCCCTGCTCTTCCACGGCGGCGGCAACCGCCGACGAGATTTCCGACAGCCGCTCGATCGTACCGCTGATCTCACGGATCGAGCCGACCGACTGCTCGGTCGCGGCCTGGATGCTCGAAATCTGCTGGCCGATCTCGCCAGTCGCCTTCGCGGTCTGCTCGGCCAGCGCCTTGACCTCGGAGGCGACCACCGCAAAGCCGCGGCCGGCCTCGCCGGCGCGCGCGGCCTCGATGGTGGCGTTCAGCGCCAGGAGGTTGGTCTGGCCGGCAATCGTGCTGATCAGCTCGACCACGTCGCCGATGCGGGCGGCCGCCTTGGACAGCTCGCCGACGCGCTCATTGGTCCTGCTCGCCTGCCCGACGGCCTCGTTGGCGATCCGAGCGGATTCCTGCACCTGGCGGGCGATCTCGGTGACCGAGGAGGACAGCTGCTCGGTCGCGGACGCCACCGCCTGCACATTGGCCGTGGCCTCCTGTGACGCCGAGGCCACCTCGGTCGACAGATTCTGCGCGCGCGTCGCGGTCGCCGTCAGCGTGCCGGCCGAAGCCTCCAGCTCGTTCGATGCCGACGACACGGTGTCGACGATCTCGCCGACCGCCTGCTCGAACTGGTCGGCGAGCCGGACCATGTCGGCCTTGCGGCTCTCCGCCTGCCGCGCCTCGGTCTCGGTCTGCTCCGTGCGCAGCCGTTCGGTGTCGATCATGTTGGTCTTGAACACCTCGATCGCCTTGGCCATGTCGCCGATCTCGTCGGCCTTGCCGCGCCCGGGAATCTCGACCTCGAGATTGCCGCCGGCCAGCAGCCCCATCGCGCGCGTCATCAAGGTCAGGGGGCCGACGATGCTGCGGGCGATCAGGAAGGCGACGATCAATCCGAACAGGGTGGCAAGGCTGCCCGCGATCGCCTGCACGGTGGTCGTGCCGTCAATCACGGCTTCGGCCTGGCTGCGCGACTCCTTGTAGTCCTTCTTCAAGGCGGCTTCCGCGACCTTGAGCTTGGCGATGCTGTCGACGATGAGGGGCGCGAGGCTCTTGTGGTAGATCTCGTCGGCCTGGAGCATCGCGGCCGACGTCGTCTCGAACGCGGATTTGTAGATTCCGAGCGAGGTCTTCACCGGCGCGAGCGTCGTGCGCAGTTCGGTCGCCTGCGGGCTCTTTTCGAGCGCCGAGAGGCGCTGCGACGCCCTGTCCACATTGGTTCTGAAGTTGGCGGGCCCCTTACTGTCGCGCAGGGCCAGGAAACGCCAGTTCGCGATCTGGACGAGAAGGAGCCTGGATTCGAGATCCGCAACGAGGGCCCCGGTGTCTTCGTCGACGGCTGCGCGCGCCACATCGACCAGCTTGCCCATCTTGACAGTCAGCTCGTCACCGCTCGGCAGCAGCGTCGCCTTGCCCGTCCGCGCCTCATTGACGGCGTCGCCGAGATTGTCACGCAGGCTTCGCATTTTCGCGATGTCGGCGATCAGATCGTTGTAGAGCTTCCGCCGCTCCTCGGAGAGCGTCCCCTGCGCCCCGGCCTTCAACAGCTCGGTCGCCGCGGTCTCCCGCTCTGCGGCCTCCTTCATTGCGGGCTCGCTGGCGTCGTAGATGTAGCGCAGATTGGCGCGCTGGATCGCCTGAAGATGGGTCGAGACCTCCAGGACCCGCGCCGTGCTGTCCGAAAACGCCGAAGCCTTTGCGACCTGGTCCTGCACGGACCGCAAATTCCAGATGGCGACCACCGCCATCACGAGACCAACCGCCACCAAGGCCATGAAGCCTGCGTACAGGCGCCCCCTGATCCGCAAACGAAAGTTCGGCATTCCCACTGTCCACCCAGGTGCATGTGAATTCGGGCGGACGAACGACCCCGGCAATCGTCACGGCCACCCCCGGCAGCCGCGAGTCGCTTTTCGGCACCCACGCTGCACCGCGGTACAATGAGGGACACTCGTTAATTGAACCTTCCGATTTTTCGCGCATGTGTGCGCCGGCCCGCACAGGACCTGCTGATTTTATCGGCAGTTGCGCAGGTTTCGGCGCAAAGCCCGCAGCCGCTTGCAGAGCGCTGCACGCGTCGCCGGGATGGATGTCTATTGAGCGACCGTCCCCTCCAATTTGCCGAGCGCGTTCTCGACGACTTCCAGCGTGTAGGGCTTCTGGACCACCGGCGCGGACGCCAGCTCTTCCGGGATCGGCGCGCGCTCGCCATAGCCGGTCGCGAACATGAAGGGCACGCCGATCTCCTTCAGCTTCTCGGCCACCTTGATGCTGCTCTCGTTGCCGAGGTTGAGATCGAGCAGCGCAAAACCCGGACGCGTGCGCTCGATCGCGCGCAACGCCTGGTCGACGCTCGCCGCAGTATCGACATGGCGGGCACCGAGATCGAGCAGGATGACTTCCGCCGCCATGGCGATGATCAGATTGTCCTCGACGATCAGTGCCGTCTCGGAAATTCGTGGACGGGCGGGTTGCTGCTCTTCGACGCGCATGGCGGCTCCTGCGATTGATGGGACCAATTCGACGAAATTGGGCGGGATGACGAATTTGGCCTGGACGCCCAGCAGGTCGAAGCGGATCTCGGCTTCGCCCTTGAGGTCGAACGGCACCGAGCGCTCGATGATGGTGGTGCCGAAGCCGCGGCGCGACGGCGGCTGCACCGGCGGCCCGCCGCTCTCCTTCCACTCGATCTCGAGGCTCGAATTCGGATCGAGCCGCCAGACCACCTCGACCTGGCCGGTGGAATCCGCGAGCGCGCCGTATTTGGCGGAATTGGTCATCATCTCGTGCACGACCAGCGCCAGCGTCGCGAACGCCTTGGGATCGAGCGCGACATCGGGCCCGCCCATCTTCACGCGGCCGGCGCGCGCGCCGAGATAGGCGCCGGCCTCGGACTCGACCAGCGAGCGCAGCGCGACCGGCGCCCAGTTCAAATTGGTGATCTGGTCGTGGGCGCGGGCCAAGGCCTGGATGCGGCCGCCGAGCACGCCGGCGAACTCCTCGACCGACGTGGCGGTGTCCTTGCTCTGCGCCACCAGCGCGCGGACGAGGCTCAAAATGTTGCGGACGCGGTGATTGAGCTCGGCGATCATCAGCTCCTGCCGCTCCTGCGCGCCGCGACGCTCGCGGGCGGCAAGGTCGGACAGTTGCAGGATCACTTCAAGCAGCGTGACGCGCAGGCTCTCGGCGATGCGGATGTCGGCCGTGGACCACGGTTTCGACTGGCCCGCCACCGTTTCCTGCCAGAGCTCAAAGCTCTTGCGCGGCGTCAGTCGCGGTCCGTTCGGTCCCTCGTCATAGACCTTGTCGGGCGCGCCGGCCCAGTTCACCGAGCGCACGACCTCGCGCCGGAAGAAGATCAGGCAATCGCGCGGAGTCCGCGAGATCGGAATGGCGAGGAATCCCGCCGCGCGGTCGCGAAAGGACTGGCCGGCGGCATAGACCTTGGCAATCTCGGCACTGGCGAAAATCCGTCCCGGCGAGGTCCGGTTGATGAAGGCAACCAGCTCCTTCACCTCGTCCTCGGTCGGCGTCTGGCCCTGAAGCGTGATCTTGTTGTCGGACCACACCGCCACGCCGTCGCAATCGATCATCCCGCGATAGTCGCCGAGGAAGTCGACAATCGCGCGCCGACTGTGCTCGTGCGAGGCCGCGGTCTCGATCAACCGCTCCTGCACCTGGTGAGCGCGCATCTCGTAGGCGACATTGCCCTCGCGCTCGCGCCCCTCCACGATCCAGGAGAACATCTGCCCGAACAGCTCGGACGCGGTGCGCTTCTCGAACGAGATGTAGCGCGGCGAATAATGGTGGCAGGCGAACAGGCCCCACAGCTTGCCGTCGCGCAGGATCGACACCGACATCGAAGCCCCGACGCCCATGTTGCGCAGATATTCGATGTGAATCGGCGAGACCGAGCGCAGCACGCTCATGGAGAGATCGAGCAGCCCAGCATTGTGCGTGGCCGTCGAAAACAATGCGGCTGGTTTCGAATTGATATCGGCGATGATGCGCAGCCAGTTGCGCTGATAAAGGATGCGGGCCTGCTTGGGGATGTCGGAGGCCGGATAGTGCAGGCCGAGGAACCGTTCGAGGCCGGCTTCCGCAGCTTCAGCGATCACCTCGCCCGATCCGTCCGGATGAAACTGATAGACCATGACGCGGTCGAACCCGGTCAGGACCTTGAGCTGGCGCGCCGCCTCGCGGGCGAGCTCGGTCATGCCGCGCGTCTTGCGGATTCGCTCCAGCATCAGGCGGACGAGCTCGCCGGAATTGACGCCGGGCTCGTTGACGCTGGGCTCCGCCTCGATGACCAGATAGGCTCCGGAGAAGTGGATGGAGAGATCGTAAGGCGGTTTGCCGGCCTGGAGCTCGACACCGAACATGCGCTCGGTCGTATCGGGGCCGCTGAGATGATCGACGCGGCTGCGAATGGTCTCGACGGCGGCTTCCGAGATGACGCGCGACAGCGGCTGCTGGAGCAGGTCGGCGACGTCAGTCCCGAGAAAGCTGTCGACATTGTCGGAGGCCATGCAAATCGTGAAATCCGACAGCACCGTGAGCAGGAAGCCGAACGGCTGGACGCTGCCGGGGATGTGGATCGGCTCGCGATCGCAATTGGTGAGATTGACCGCCTCGTTCATGCGCGGTCCGCCGCCTGCTCGAAGGCCGCGAAGGCGAGACGTGCCGATTCGATCGTCTCGTCCGCGTCGCAATCCTCTTCGTTTTGAAGTTTCGCCAGAAAGCTCTGCCAGAGCCGTTTGCCCGCGCCATGGCTGAGATAGGCGGTGGCCTCGCCGATGCGCGGATCGCCCGCATCCGCGACCGCCTTCAGTAGAAACTTTGCGCCGAGCCGGGAGCCCTCCAGAACGTATAACGTGCCGAGCATGCCACTGCGCGTCAGCGGCGGCACGGACACGGTGGATTGTGCGGCGCTGCCGAGCTGCGCGAGATCGGCCGCGATCGCGGCGCTACGCGCTCGCTCCCGCCAATCCGGAAACATCTTGGCGACGCCGGCCTGCACAAGCGCAGCTTCGAGCGGAAGAAGTGCGCCGGCGCTGGCTTGCAGGAAGCGGCGGTAACCGGACAGGACTGTGAGGTCGAACGACGAAAGCTGCGCATCGAGCTCCCGGTGCGCATTCGCAGTCGCATCTCTCAATCGTTCGCGGAGTCCGGAAAAGCTGCGGCCCACCTGTGTTGAAACGTCCGAAACCCCAGCCAGCATGAAATGTCCCAAACGCGTGCGATGCCGGGGGCGCGATTGCCTCCGAACCGAGCAAACGTCCGGCGGAACCCGAAGGTTCCGCCGGCTACGATAAAATGGGAGGCAGGCGGCACCTGGATCTCGTCCGTTTGTCTAACTCCGTCGCACCGGTCTCCTCAGTTCGTACGCGATCTCCGCCCGGGTCATGCCGCAGTCCTGAAGCTCCCGGTCGCTCATGGCGGCGAGCTGGTACCGGGCCCGCGACCGTTCGCGCCTGACATGGACAATCGCTATCAGCCTGCGCCAGATCGACACGACCATCGCCGAACGCGGCCGACGGCACCGGTCGGCGGACGAGATGGTCCTCAATCCGGTCAGCTCGCGGCCCTCACGGGCGTCTGCGGAAACGGACCGAGCGCCTTCTCGGTCAGGGTCGAGTCGCAATATTCCCGGATCTCCTTGATCTTCCCGTCCTCGAGACGAAACACCAGGCAGTAGTCGTTGTCGTAGCGCACGCCCTCGGGCGTGACGTTGTCGCCCTTGGCTTCCACCGCGACGACGTCGCCATCGGCGATGAAACGGTGAGCTACGGTGCGGGTCCGGTCGCGCAAGCGGGTGCGCACATAACCGTGCAGATCGTTGAGGATCGCCTCCTTGCCGGTGAAGGTGCGCGACCAGGAATACTGGCCGGTGACGACCCATCTGGCATCGTCGGCAAGGCTTGCGGCGAACAGAGCCCGATCGCGCGCGGCCGGATCGGGGCTGGCGGCGGCGGCAAAGATATCCTGCATCAGTTTCTTGTTGGCGCTCGCGCTCATGGCGGCATCTCCGTTTGGTGGCAACACGGAGATCATCCCTGCCGGATAAGAATTCTTCAAATCGATAGTGGATATGATATCTATTCGCCTTATGAATTTGAATTCGCTTGACCTCAATCTCCTGACCGCGCTCGACGCGCTGCTGCGCGAGGCCAATGTCAGCCGGGCCGCGCTTCGGATCGGGCTGTCGCAGCCGGCCGCGAGCCATGCGTTGCAACGCCTGCGCGACATCTTCGGCGATCCGCTGCTGGTGCGCACCGGCGCGCGCATGGAGCTGACGCCGCGGGCGCAAGCCCTCCGCGCACCGCTGGCCCAGGCGCTCGACCAGGTGCGCGGGCTGTTCATACCCGACGACTTCGACGCCGCGCGCAGCGAGCGGCAATTCCGCCTGATGATGCCGGATCTCGCGGTCGAGCTGCTGATGCCGCCCTTGATGGAAAAAGTGACGCGGGCCGCGCCCAACGTCCGTATCGACGTCGTACCGTGGCGGGGCCCTGCGATCTTCCACGCCGAGTTCGCCCGCACCATCGACCTCGTGATCTCGATCGGCAACGCCTTCAAGGGCTTTCACCGCCAGTTGCTCTACACCGACAGCGACGCGCTGGCGGTGCGGCGCGGCCATCCCATGGCTGCGAAGCTGAAGCGGCGCGAGACGTTCCTGGCGGCACGCCATGTCGGCGTGATCATCCGCGGCCAACCGGAGGATCTCATCGACACCTGGCTGCGGACCAAGGGCATCGAGCGGCACATTTCGCTGGTGGTGTCAGGCTATCTCGAAGCGCTGCACGTCGCCGCCCGCACCGACCTCGTCGCCTTCGTGCCGCGCCGGCTGATCGCGGCGCTGTCGAAGCAGTTCGGCCTCGTCACGGTGACGCCGCCGCTCGATCCCGGGATCGACGAACAGTTCATGTTCCATCCGACCCGCGCACAGATGGACCCGGGCTCGATCTGGCTGCGGCGGCTGATGCTGGCGACGGGACGGGAATTGGACCAAGCCAAGCGCAAGCTATCGTAGGGTGGGCAAAGCAAAGCGTGCCCACCACTTCTTTCATAGCGCGGATAGATGGTGGGCACGGCGCTTCGCGCCTTTGCCCACCCTACAAGAACCTTACGCCTTCTGCGCGTCCATCACCTTGCGCACGGCGGGGCGGTCTGACATGCGCTTGAAGTGATCGGCGATCTTCGGCGTGGCATTGATGTCGACGCTGTCACCCTCGAGCCAGAGCGAGAGCGTGTGGAGGTAGGGATCGCAGATCGTGAACTGGTCGCCCATCACCCAGGGACCTTTGAACATCTTCTGCTCGATCAAGGAGAAGCAGGCGCCCATGCTCTTCGGCACCATCGCCTTCATGTCGGCGAACGAGCTCTCCTGCGTCGCCCAGCGCGCGCCGCGCATCTTGTGGGCATGGTTGATGTGCGCGGTCGAGCAGAGATAGGAATTGAACGACTGCACCTGGGCGAAGTCGAAGGGATCGTCGAGCGGCGCGAGCTTCGCCTTGGGGAAGGTCTGCGCGATGTAGGCCAGCATCGCAGGCGTCTCGGTCAGCACGCCGCGATCCGTCACCAGCGCCGGCACGCGGCCCTTCGGATTGATCGCGAGATAGTCCGGGCTGTTCTGCTGGTTATCCTTGAAGCTCAGCCGTTCAGCCGTGTAGTCGGCGCCGGCCTCCTCCAGGGTCATGTAGGTGGCGAGCGCGCAGGTGCCGGTCGCGTAGTAGAGCTTGAGCATGTCGGACCTCATGGGAAAATTGGAAACTAACGGCTGCGGGCCGCCAGGTCCATAGCACGGCGTTCTCCGTGCTTTTGCTCTTCGCAGTTGCCCACCGCCGCCCGCCTGTGCCAAGACGCCCGCAATCGGAGGGGTTTTGTCATGACCGTACTCATCGCCGGTGGCGGCATCGGCGGGCTGACGCTTGCGCTCAGCCTGCACGGAATCGGCGTTCCCGTAAAAGTGTTCGAGAGCGTCGCGGAACTGAAGCCGCTCGGGGTCGGCATCAACGTGCTGCCGCATGCGGTGCGCGAGCTGATCGAGCTCGGGCTGATGGACCGGCTGGACGAAAGCGGCGTGCGGACCCGCGAGCTCGCCTATTTCTCCAAGCACGGCAAGCCGATCTGGAGCGAGCCGCGCGGCCTGGAAGCCGGCTACAAATGGCCGCAGTTCTCGATCCATCGCGGCACCCTCCAGCAGCTCCTGCTCGACACTGCGGTCGAGCGGCTCGGCCGCGACAACATTTTGACCAGCCATCATCTGACCGGCTGGACCGAGACGGCGGGCGGCGTCCGCGCCGACTTCATCGACAAGACGAGCGGCAAGGCCGCCGGCACTTACGAGGGTGCGATCCTGATCGCCGCCGACGGCATCCATTCCGCCGTGCGAGAAAAGCTCTATCCGCAGGAGGGACCGCCGATCTGGAACGGCCGCATCCTCTGGCGCGGCGTCACGCCGTCAAAGGCGTTCCTCACCGGCCGCACCATGATCATGGCCGGGCACGAGATCCTGAAATTCGTCTGCTATCCGATTTCGAAGGCGCCGGACGCAGCGGGCAACCACCTGATCAACTGGGTTGCCGAGCGCCACATGCCGCCGACCTATCAGTGGCGGCGCGAGGACTATAACCGCACCGCGCGGCTCGAGGAGTTTCTGCCCTGGTTCGAGAGCTGGCAGTTCGACTGGCTCGACGTCCCCGGCCTGATCAAGAACTGCCCGCACGCCTACGAATATCCGCTGGTCGACCGCGATCCGGTGTCGCAATGGACCTTCGGCCGCGTCACGCTGATGGGCGACGCCGCGCATCCGATGTACCCGATCGGCTCGAACGGCGCCTCACAGGCGATCCTCGATGCCCGCACCATCACGCGCGAGATCCTGGCGCATGGCCCGACGACTGCGGCGCTGCTCGCCTATGAGGCCGAGCGCAGGCCCGCGACCACCGACCTCGTCCTGCTCAACCGCAAGAACGGCCCCGAGCAGGTGATGCAGCTCGTCGAGGACGCGCGCGCCTGACGGCTACGACGTCGTCACCGACGTGCTGTCGCAGCAGGAGCTGGAAGACATCGCCGCCAACTACAAGCGCGTCGCAGGCTTCCAGGTCGAGGCGCTGAATGCGAAGCCGCCGATCGTGAGTGCTGGTGCGCGCGCGTGAGGGTGTGATGCTCTCGCTCAAAGCGAGATGCTCATAAATGCGCCCTCGCCCCTTGTGGGAGAGGGCGGCGACGCTGGCAGATGCGGGCTCACTTGGGTGAGGGGTCTGTCTCCACGAGTCCAACTCGCATTTGAGTTCGCGGAGACATACCCCTCATCCGGCGCCATAGCCGAAGCTTCGCTTCGGCGTTCTCTTAAGAACGGCGGCCCGAAGGCCGCCTATGCCACCTTCTCCCGCAAGGGGAGAAGGGAAGAGGAATGCGCGGCTCGACTATTTCCCCACCACCCTCGCCGCTTCCAGCAGCCGTTCGCTGGCGCTCGCCGTCGCCAGCACCGTGCCGTCTTCCGCCATCAGCTTCGCCTCGACGAACGCAATCGTCTTGCCGAGCTGCGTCACCTTGGCCTCGCCGATGATCGGACCGGGCCTTGCGGGGCTGAGGAAATTCACGGTCATGCTGATCGTGGTGGTGTAGAGCCGGCCCTCGCTCATCACCAGCACGGCCGGCCCCATCGTGTCGTCGAGCATGGCAGAGAGCATGCCGCCCTGGATGAAGCCCGCCGGATTGCAGAACTCGGGCTTGCCCTCGAAAGCGAGCCTGATCCAGCCCTCCTCCGGACGGGCATCGAGCAGGCGCCATCCGAGCAGCTCGGCGCAGGGCGGCCTTGGAAAGTTATCGAGTGCGGTCTTGACCATTGGCAGCCTCCGTATCGGGCGCTGATAGCTTAGCGCTGCTGCCAGCGTGCTGTCAGGAAGGTGGGGCCGGTGAAGGGTCCAGCGCGTGCGCGATCACCTTGCGCATGACGTTGGGCAGCGCTTCACCGGCGAGGGTCGCGATCGGCACCCAGCGCATGCCCTCGGGCGCCCGCGTGCGCGCTTCGGCCTTCGCCGTGTAGACCACCAGCTCCAGCGGAAAATGCGTGAAGACATGGGTGACGACGCCCACCTTGCGCTGCCAGCGCGACAGCCCCTTCAGCTCGGGCGCCTGCTGCTTCGCCGTCGCGTCTTCCTGGCCGGCCAGCCAGTCCGAGCCCGGCACCTCGGTCATGCCGCCGAGGAGGCCTTTTTCGGGCCTCGAGCGGACCAGCAGCTCGCCGCCGCGCGTCACGACGAAGGCAGCCCCGCGCCGCAACGTTCCGCTCTTCTTCGGCGCCTTGCGCGGAAACGTTTCCTGCGTCGCTAGCGCACGCGCGGTGCAATCCTCATTGAGCGGACAGAGCGAGCAGGCCGGCTTCTTCGGCGTGCAGATCGAGGCGCCCAGATCCATCAGCGCCTGCGCGCTGTCGCCAGCGCGAGACGTCTCGTCGCCGGCGCGAGCGTCCGCAAGCAGCGTCGCCGCCAGTTGCTGGATCAGCGGCTTGGCCTGCGGCAGCTCCTCCTCGACGGCGAACAGGCGCGACACCACGCGCTCGATGTTGCCGTCGACCGGCATGGTGCGGCGGTCGAACGCGATCGCAGCGATCGCGGCTGCCGTATAGGGCCCGATGCCCGGCAGCGCGCGCAGCCCCTCTTCCGTGTCGGGGAACACACCGCCGTGCTCGCGCGTCACGGCCACCGCGCAGGCATGGAGATTGCGCGCGCGGGAGTAATAGCCGAGGCCAGCCCACATCCGCAGCACGTCATCCTGCGACGCCCGCCCCAGCGCCGTGACATCCGGCCAGCGCGCGACGAACTTTTCGAAATAAGGGCCGACGGCTTTCACGGTGGTCTGCTGGAGCATGATCTCCGATAGCCAGACGCGGTAAGGGTCCGAGGTCTCGCCGGGCATCGCGCGCCATGGCAGACGGCGGCGATGGCGGTCGTACCAGGCGAGGAGCGCGAGCGGGTGCGACGAGGTCCCCGCCTGAGCCGGTTCCGATTTCGCCATTAGTGCCGATTTGGGGCTCATGCTCTCACTGTAGCGGCAACGCGCCGGCCTCTCCACGTCATGCCCGCGCTCGTCGCGGGCATCCACGTCTTTCTTCGCGGAGCGCTCCCCAATGGTGAGGCCTGCGCTCCAAGGTGCTATAAGGGTCCATGTCCAAATTCCCTCCCAGACCCGGTCCCATCAGCGCCAAGCCGCTTTCGCTGCTGCTCAACGACGTCTTTGCCGAGGCCTATGCCAAGCAGGGTTTTGCCGCGCGCGAGCTGGTGACGCGGTGGGCACAGATTGCCGGGCCGGAGATTGCGGCCCATGCCGAGCCTTTGAAGATGCAATGGCCGCGGCCGGTCGAGGGCCAGCCGCAGGAGCCGGCGACCCTGGTGCTGCGGGTCGAGGGGCCGATGGCGCTGGAGATCCAGCACTCCGCCGACGTGATCCTGGAGCGGGTCAATCGCTTCTTCGGCTGGAGCGCGGTCGGCAAGCTCGCCTTCCGCCAGGCCCCCCTGTCGCGCGCCCGGCCGCCGGTCCGGCCCGGTCCGCCGGATCCCAAATCGGTGGCCAAGGTGGCGGAGAGCCTGGGGGACATCGAAGATGAAGAATTGAAGACAGCGCTGGCGCGGCTCGGGGCCGCCATCAAGCGAAATTGAGCCTCATTCCGCCGGTAATCTGAACCCGTCCCTGTCGCTCGCCATTGCCTCGAACTACGTTTCAAGCTAGCGACAGGCCGCCTGAACGGGAACTTTGATAAGAACCTTGGGGCGAGACCACACCAATCCGGGAGCCGACCTTGATCATCACCCGCCGCGCCTTCAACACGATGCTGTCGCTGACCGGTCTTGCCGCGCTCGCCGGGCTGTCGCCGCTGCGGTTCATCTCCGAGGCGATGGCGCAGTCGGCCGCCGATGTGGCCAAGCCCGTGTCGCTGCCCGACATGGCACTCGGCCCCAAGGACGCCCCCGTCACCATCACCGAATATGCCTCGATGACCTGCCCGCATTGTGCGGCGTTCAACGAGCAGGTGTTCCCCAAGATCAAGTCGGAATACATCGACACCGGCAAGGTGCGTTACATCTTCCGCGAGTTCCCGCTCGACATCAAAGCCGCCGCCGGCTCGATGCTGTCGCGCTGCATCGCCAAGGACGACGCGTCGAAATATTTCGCGGTCGCCGACATGCTGTTCCGCCAGCAGAACGACTGGGTGCTGAAGAACACCACGGAGACGCTGACGCGGATCGGCAAGCAGGCCGGCCTCACCCAGCAGCAGGTCGAAGCCTGCCTGAAGGACCAGGCGCTGCTCGACAAGATCGCCGCCGACCAGAAATACGCCAGCGACGTTCTGAAGGTGGATTCGACGCCGACGTTCTTCATCAACGGCGAGAAGATCAAGGGCGAAGCGTCGTTCGATGAATTCGCCAAGAAGATCAATCCGCTGCTGAAGAGCTGATTTTCCCCGCTCAACGCCTGATTCGCATCTCGAAAGCCGTATCTTTCCCGGCATAAATCCCTTGGGAAAAGCGGTTTTCGCCGGTTGCCCTCGCGGCGCACCGCGGCCATTGTCCGACCGCATGAGGCGCCTCGCGCGACTCACCCAGAGAGTGACATTGCCTTCCATGGTATTGTCCCGGCAGGGGGATTCGCGCCTGCCAACAGAGATGCGTGCTTATGAAAATCACCCGCCTGCGCCTTCACGGCTTCAAGTCCTTCGTTGAGGCCACCGACTTCGTCATCGAGCCCGGCCTGACCGGCGTGGTAGGACCCAACGGCTGCGGCAAGTCGAATCTCGTCGAGGCGCTGCGCTGGGCGATGGGCGAAACCTCGTACAAGTCGCTGCGCGCGGCCGACATGGACGCGGTGATCTTCGCCGGCTCCGGCAACCGTCCTGCGCGCAACCACGCCGAAGTGACGATGACGATCGACAACACCGATCGCACTGCGCCGGCGGCGATGAACGACAGCCAGCTTCTCGAAATCTCCCGCCGCATCGAGCGCGAGGCCGGCTCGGTCTATCGTATCAACGGCCGCGACGTGCGTGCGCGCGACGTGCAGATCCTGTTCGCCGACGCCGCCACCGGTGCGCGTTCGCCGGCCCTCGTCCACCAGGGCAAGATCGGCGAGATCATCCAGGCCAAGCCCGAGCAGCGCCGCCGCGTGCTGGAAGATGCTGCCGGCGTCGCCGGCCTGCACGCCCGCCGCCACGAGGCCGAATTGCGGCTGAAGGCCGCCGAAACCAACCTCACCCGCGTCGAGGACGTGATCGGCCAGCTCGCAGGCCAGATGGAAGGCCTGAAGAAGCAAGCCCGTCAGGCCGTGCGCTATCGCGAGGTCGCGGCCAAGGTTCGCAAGGCCGAAGCGACACTGTTCCACCTGCGCTGGATCGGCGCGCATGCCGACGTCAACGAATCCGGCCAAACCCATGATCTCGCGGTTCGCGAGATGGCCGAACGCACCCAGCACCAGGCCGAAGCCGCCCGCATCCAGGCCATCCGCGCCACCGAAATGCCGGCGCTGCGCGATGCCGAAGCGCGCGCCGCAGCCGGGCTGCAGCGCCTGACCAATGCCCGCGAGCTGCTCGACCGCGAGGAAGAGCGCGCCAAGGAGCGTGTCGCCGAGCTCGAGCGGCGCCTCGCCCAGTTCGAGGGCGACATCTCCCGCGCCCAGCAGCAGACCATGGACGCCGACGTCGCGCTCCAGCGGCTCGACACCGAAGACGCCGAGCTGAAGGAAGAGATCAAGTCGCGGGTCGAGAAGCGCTCCGGCGTCGACGAGCGCGTCGGCGAAGCCGAGGCGGTGCTGACCGAAACCGAGCACCAGTTCGCCGAGCTCACCACGGCGCTCGCCGACCTCACCGCCAAGCGCAACCAGCTCGAGGCCAATGTCCGCACCCATCGCGACAAGCTCGCCCGCCTCGACCAGGAGATTTCGAACGTCGCGGCCGAGGAGCAGAAGCTTGCCGACGAGACCGGCGGCTTCGGCGATCTCGACGAGCTGACCGCAACGGTCGAGAACGCGGAGCAGACCCTTGCCGCTTCGGAAGCCGCGGCCCAGGCCAGCGAAGCTGCGCATGTTGCCGCGCGCCAGACGCTGGAATCCTCACGCTCACCGCTCGTCGAAGCCGACAAGCGCGTGCAGCGGCTCGATACCGAAGCGCGCACGATCTCCAAGATCGTCAACGGCGAGACCAAGAATCTGTGGCCGCCGATCATCGACGGCATCACCGTCGACAAGGGCTTTGAGAAGGCGATCGGTGCCGCGCTCGGCGACGACCTCGATGCGCCGGTCGATCCGTCCGCGCCGATGCGCTGGACCAATGCCGGCGTCACCGACGGCGATCCGGAGCTGCCCGAGGGCGTCGTGCCGCTCGCGAGCCACGTTCAGGCGCCCGCCGAGCTGGCGCGCCGCTTGGCGCAGATCGGCGTGGTGCCGCGCGAGCGCGGCGCCGAGCTGGTCTCGCAGCTCAAGACCGGCCAGCGGCTGGTCTCGCCCGAAGGCGACGTCTGGCGCTGGGACGGCTTTGTCGCCGCGGCCCACGCCCCGACCGGTGCGGCACGGCGCCTCGCCGAGCGCGCCCGCCTCGTCGACATCGAGAACGAGCTGGAGCAGGCCCGCATCGACGCGCAGATCAAGCGTCAGGCGCTGGAGAACGCCGAGTCCGAGCTGCAGATGGCCGCCAGCACCGAAGGTGCGAGCCGCGAGGCCTGGCGCGCCGCCCAGCGCGAGCTCAACGTCGCGCGTGAGCGCCATGCCACGGCCGAACGCGAGATCAGCCGCCGCGCCGCGCGCAAGGCGACGCTGTCGGAAGCCCATAGCCGCCTCGCCGCCGACCGCGCCGAGGCCGAGGCCGCGTACGAATATGCCGAGGCCGGCATCACCGAGCTGCCGTCGAGCGAGGACACGGAGACCCGTCTCGCCGCCGTCCGCAGCGACATCGAAGGCCATCGCCGCATGGCCGCCCAGGTCCGCGCCGAGGCGCAGGCGCTGGCGCGCGAGGCGGAGCTCGCCGACCGGCGCGTGCAGGCGATCCTCGCCGAGCGCACCGAGTGGCAGAACCGCAAGGAGAGCGCGGCCTCTCACATCGACACCATCCAGACCCGCATCACCGAGGTCTCGATCGAGCGCAGCGATCTCGAAAACGCGCCCGCCGTGTTCGCCGAGAAGCGCAGCGCGCTGATCACCGAGATCGAATACGCGGAAAACGACCGCCGCATGGCCGCCGACGCGCTCGCCTCGGCTGAGACCGCGATGGCCGAAACCGACCGCGTCGCCAAGCTGACACTCGAAGCGCTGTCGAGCTCCCGCGAAGCAACCGCCCGCGCCGAGGAGCGCATGGAAGGCGCACGGCGCCGGCTCGAGGACATCGAGCGCGAGATCCGCGACATGCTCGAGGTCGAGCCGCAGGCCGTTGCCGGCCTCGCCGAGATCGAGCCCGGCGCCGGGCTGCCGCCGTTGCACGACATCGAGGAAGACCTCGAAAAGATGCGCCGTGACCGCGAGCGCCTCGGCGCCGTCAACCTGCGCGCCGAGGAAGAGCTGCGCGAGGTCGAGACCCAGCATACGGGTCTGGTCACCGAGCGCGATGACCTCGTCGAAGCCATCAAGCGGCTGCGCCAGGGCATCCAGAGCCTCAACAAGGAAGCGCGCGAGCGCCTCTTGACCTCGTTCGAGGTCGTCAACAACCACTTCAAGCGCCTGTTCGTCGAGCTGTTCGGCGGCGGCGAGGCCGCGCTGCACCTGATCGAGAGCGACGACCCGCTCGAAGCCGGTCTCGAGATCATCGCAAAGCCGCCGGGCAAGAAGCCGCAGACGCTGTCGCTGCTTTCGGGCGGCGAGCAGGCGCTGACCGCGATGGCGCTGATCTTCGCGGTGTTCCTCACCAACCCCTCGCCGATCTGCGTGCTGGACGAAGTCGACGCACCGCTCGACGACCACAACGTCGAGCGCTACTGCAACCTGCTGCACGAGATGACCAGCTCGACCGACACCCGCTTCATTATCATCACGCACAACCCGATCACGATGGCGCGGATGAACCGGCTGTTCGGCGTCACCATGGCCGAGCGCGGCGTCTCGCAGCTGGTGTCGGTGAGCCTGTCAGAGGCGGTGGACATTCTCGACCAGAACGTGGCGTGAGCCTCCGGTCGTTCCACACCCATTGACGTCATCATCCGCCTTGTGCGCAAATTGCGCACTGGAGCGGATGATCCAGTACGCCGCGGCCTCTCGGTTCACGGCGCCGTCTCGGAATACTGGATGCCCCGCCTACGCGGGGCATGACGATGAGAAAATGATCTCACCCACCCTCCCCGCCGAACTGAAAGCCGCCCTCGACGGCAAGCTCCAAGGCTTCTCCCGCACCGACGCCGCACAGCGCTCGCAAAAAATCTCGACCACCTATCGCGCAGGCGGCACCTCCGGCACCATCAAGTCGGAGGCCGACGCGCTCGCCTATGCGCTGGCGCGCATGCCGGCGACCTACGCGGCGGTGGCCGCCAGCCTAAACGCTTTGACCGAGATGGCGCCGGACTTCGCGCCTGAAACGCTGCTCGACGTCGGCGCGGGCCCGGGCACCGCGAGCTGGGCCGCTGCTGAGGCCTTTCCGTCGCTGCAGGATTTTACCCTGCTCGACGCCAACGCCACCCTCAGCCGTCTCGCGCTCGAACTGGCGCGCGACAGCACGCGTCTCGCCGATTGCCGCTATCTGCCGGGCGACGCCGGCACCAACCTCGCCGAAGCCTCGCAAGCCGATCTCGTCGTCGCGAGCTACGTCATCGGCGAGCTCAGCGAGACAGATCAGCGCAAGCTGGCGGAAACGATGTGGGCGAAAGCGCGCCACGCGCTGGTCGTGATCGAGCCCGGCACATCGGCCGGCTACGCGCGCATCCTCGCGCTGCGCCAGCAGCTGATCGCGCTAGGTGCCTACGTCGCCGCGCCCTGCCCGCACGAAAAGCCCTGCCCGCTCACGGCACCCGACTGGTGCCATTTCAGCCAGCGTCTGCCGCGCTCGCAGGCGCACCGGCAGATCAAGGGCGCCGACGTGCCGTTCGAGGACGAGCGCTTCATCTACATCGCCCTGACCCGGACAGCGCCCGCAACACGCGCCGCGCGCGTGCTGGCGCCGCCGGATGTCGGCAAGGCCGAGATCACCGCAAAGCTCTGCACGGAGGGCAGCCTCGCCATCACCAAGGTCCCGCGGCGCGACAAGGCCGCCTATGCAAACGCCCGGCGCTGGCGCTGGGGCGACGCGGTCATTGCCGAAAGTTAACTTCGTCCGACGCTTTTGCCTTGAACTCGGATGGTTCCCCATTCGACCAAGTCTTACCTTCCTCTGCGCCGGGCTCTCGTCCTGCGCCAATTTGGTCTAGGCTGCGCCCCGCCTTCTTCCCCCTTCAGGAGTTCTCCATGTCGACCGGCTGGATCGTTCTCGGCGTCATCGTCGTCCTCGTGTTCCTGGCGTTCAGCGCCTACAACCGGCTGGTGGCGCTGGGCCAGCGCGTCAGCCAGGCCTTTGCCGACATCGATGTGCAGCTCAAGCAGCGCCACGATCTGATCCCGAACCTAGTCGAGACGGTGAAGGGCTATGCCTCGCATGAGCGCGGCACGCTCGACGACGTCATCAAGGCGCGCAACTCGGCGATGTCCGCGCAGGGACCGGCACAGGTATCCGCCGCCGAGAACCAGCTCTCCGGCGCGCTCGGCCGGCTGATCGCGCTGTCGGAGGCCTATCCGGACCTAAAGGCCAACGCCAACTTCCAGCAGCTCGCCAGCGAGCTCTCCGACCTCGAGAACAAGATCGCGGCGAGCCGCCGCTTCTTCAACAACGCGGTCCAGGAATACAACACCGGCATCCAGCAGATGCCCGCCGCCCTGTTCGCCGGCATGTTCGGCTTCACCAAGAAGGACTTCTTCGATCTCGGCGCCAGCCGCACCGAAGTCGAGGCCACTCCGCAGGTGAAGTTCTGAGTTGAGCCGATAGGCCGGCAGGGCATCGCGTCATGGCCGCGTATGGTCTCTACACGCACATCGCCTCGAACAAGTTTCGTTCGATGCTGCTGCTCGCCGGCCTGTTCATGCTGGTCTACGTGCTGGTCTATGCCGGCGCGCTGGTCGCGGAAGTCGTCATCAACAGCAATGGCACTGTCGCCTACTATCTGAGCCGCGCTTTCCACGACCTCATCGTCGCCGCGCCGTTCGCGACGATCGCGGCGGCGGTCTGGATCGTCATCGCCTATTTCTTCCACCAGTCAATGATCGATGCCGTGACCGGCGGCCACGACGTCACCCGGCAGGAAGAGCCGCGGCTCTACAATCTGCTCGAAAACCTCTGCATCTCGCGCGGCATCACGATGCCGAAGCTGAAGATCATGGAGAGCCCGGCGCTGAACGCGTTCGCGACCGGCCTCAATCCGCGGCAATATTCGATCACCGTGACCACGGGTCTCCTCAATGCGCTTGATGACAAGGAGATCGAGGCGGTGCTGGGCCACGAGCTGACCCACATCAAGAACGGCGACGTCCAGCTGATGGTCGTCGCCGTCATCATCGCCGGCGTGGTCGGCTTCTTCGGCGAGTTGTTCTTCCGCCTGTTCACGAGCTTCAACTGGAGCTCCGGCTCCGGCGGCTCGTGGTCGTCGGGCTCGTCCTCATCGTCGCGATCGTCCTCGTCGTCGAGCGACAGCAAGAGCTCCGGCGGCGGCGCGGTGATCGTGATCATCATCGCGGTCGTGCTGATCGTGGTGGCGTGGCTGTTGTCGCAGGTGGTGAAGCTCGCGCTGTCGCGTTCGCGCGAATATCTCGCCGACGCAGGCTCCGTCGAGCTGACGAAAGATCCGGACGCCATGATCTCGGCGCTGCGCAAGATCGAGAACCGCGGCGAGCTGCCGGGCGCGACCTCGGCGGTGATGGAGCTCTGCGTCGACAATCCGCGCGAGGGCTTTGCCGATTTGTTCGCGACCCATCCCTCGGTGCAGTCCCGGGTCGACGCGCTGGTCAAGTTCGCCGGCGGCCATGATCCCGGCCCGCTGCCACCGCCCGACGAGGCGGACGAGCCTGAGGCACAGGTAGAGCGGCAGGACGGCCCGCCGCCGTTGCGCCAGGGGCCTTGGGACGATGCAGGCGGCTCGGCCGGTCCACCGCCCGTGCCCACCCCCTCCGGAACTGCAGCCGGCAATCCGATGGGTCCATGGGGCCATCGTTAATGGCGGGATTTTAAGCGACTTGCGAAGGGTTGCGTAGCGATTGGGAAAAACCTCGGAAATTGCCACAACCAGAGGCCGAGGATTTGAATTCTCCCTTGTTTCTGCCATGTTCGCGCCCAACAGCAGACTTGGGACATCGATTTGGGGCCCGACCGATTGCAAGGCGCAATCGGAGGGCGCGTTAGGGGACAGCAATGGCAAAGCCGGCAGTGGTTGTGGTGGGCGCGGACAAGGGCGGGGTGGGCAAGACCACGGTGTCGCGCACCTTGCTCGATTATTTTTCCGCCAACAACGTACCGACGCGCGCTTTCGACACGGAGTCGCCGCGCGGAACCCTGAAGCGCTTTCACCCCGAGATCACCGAGATCGTCGACATGATGACGACCTCGGACCAGATGAAGATCTTCGACACGCTCAACGCGGCGAGCCCGTCGGTGACCGTGATCGACGTCCGCGCCGGCCTGCTCTCGCCGGCGCTGGCCTCGCTGCGCGACATCGGCTTCCTCGACGCCGCCAAGGCCGGCCAGATCACCTTCGCGGTGTTCCACATCCTGGGCCCCTCGATCGCGTCGCTCGACGAAATCGCCGAGACCGCGGGCTTCATGGGGGGCGCAAAATATTTCCTGGTGAAGAACTTCATCAACGACACCCA
Source organism: Bradyrhizobium sp. LA2.1 (assembly GCF_040547725.1). NCBI lineage: Bacteria > Pseudomonadati > Pseudomonadota > Alphaproteobacteria > Hyphomicrobiales > Nitrobacteraceae > Bradyrhizobium > Bradyrhizobium sp. LA2.1. Next base: position 81,823 of record NZ_JBEPQI010000030.1, on the reverse strand, counting down.
GTTCTTCCAGTGGGACCAGGCGACCTACAATTCCTACTTCCACCGCATCAAGGACGCGACCGAGCTGACCATCCCCAAGCTCAACGAAATGGCCTATGAGCAGGTCGAGGTGTCCTCCGTCCCGTTCCTGAAATTCGTCGCCAACAAGGGCATCAACGACGAAGCCGCGAACTATTCCTTCGTGCTGCGCGGCTATGTCCGCCACTGGCTGGCGAATGTCTGGAGCGAATTCGACCGGATCCGGCTGACCGACATCGTCGGTTCGAAGCCCGCCACCCGCAACAGCGAAAAATAGTTGCAGAGCCCGGGCGGATACGGCTGGATTGGGCGGTGAGTTCGCCTGATATAGCTGTCGATGCCCGCGACGCCCCTTTACATCATCTGCTCGCCCCGCCCGCAGGTCGGCAAGACGCTGCTGGCGCGGCTTTTGAGCGAATTTTTGCTGCTCAAGAACGGCGACGTCGCGGCCTTCGACGTCAACCTGAAGGAACCGTCGCTACTCGACTATCTGCCGAAGGTCACCGAAACGGCTGATGTGATCGACACCTACGGCAAGATGCAGCTGATGGACCGCGTCATCGTCGATGACGGCATGGCCAAGGTGATCGACCTCGGCTTCCACGCCTTCGACGAGTTCTTCAAGATGAGCGACGAGATCGGCCTGTTGAAGGAGGCCGCGCGCCGCCACGTCGCGCCGATGATCCTGTTCGTCGCCGACACCGACCGCGTCTCGGCCCGCGCCCACGAGATGCTGCGCGGACAAATCCCCCGGATAAACCTGATCACGGTGGACAATGAGCACATCGTGCGCGGCGAGCTGCCGGCCGCGATGGCAACCGGGCGGCTGTTCCGCCTGCCCGCGCTACCCGGCTTCCTCAAGACCTATATCGACCGGCTCAACTTCTCCTTCACCGGCTATCTGCGCCAGGAGAAGGACGCCTCCACCGAGCTGCACCAGTGGACCCGGCGGAACTACCTCGCCTTCCGCGAGCTCGAGCTCAGCCTGATCCTGCAAAGCTCCTGAGGCGATAATTTTACCCGGATAATATTGACTGCGGGGCTGACCGCGCCTATTGAGGCGGAGATCGGTATCCCTCTCAGCAAGGTCCCACCCCCGTGAGCATCGACCGGAAGGCAGCCATCGCCGCCTACAAGGAGCGCAAGACCATTGCGGGCATCTACGTCGTCCGCTGCGCGGCATCGGGCGAGGCCTGGGTCGGCCAGGCGCCGAACCTGCAGACCATCCAGAACCGCATCTGGTTCTCGCTCCGCCAAGGCAGCCACACCTGCCGTACCCTCCAGGCCGCCTGGAACGCGCATGGCGAGGCGGGCCTGACGTTCGGCAAATGCGAGCGGCTGGAAGATGAGGAGACGGACTACGTCAGGAACGCGCTCCTGAAGGAGCGCATGCTGCATTGGCGGTCGGCATTGAAGGCCGAGGCGATCTGACGACCGCCGGGGCGCCGACGCGGCTCAATGCCCTTCGAACGTCATCAGCGTGCGCACCGGCACGTCCATCGCGCGCAGCTTGGCGGCACCGCCGAGATCCGGGAGGTCGACAATGAAGCAGGCGGCGACGACATTGGCGCCGATTTGGCGGAGGAGCTTCACCGCGCCTTCCGCGGTGCCGCCGGTGGCGATGAGATCGTCGACCAGGATGACGCGCTCGCCGGGCTGGATCGCGTCGACATGCATCTCCATCTCGTCGATGCCGTATTCGAGCGAGTAGGCAATGCGCACGGTGGTGTGCGGCAGCTTGCCTTTTTTCCGGATCGGCACGAAGCCGGCCGAGAGCTGATGCGCCACCGCGCCGCCGATGATGAAGCCGCGCGCCTCCATGCCGGCGACCTTGTCGATCTTGTTGCCGGCCCAGGGATTGACGAGCTCGTCGACCGCGCGGCGGAAGGCGCGCGCATCGGCGAGCAGCGTAGTGATGTCGCGGAACATGATCCCCGGCTTGGGATAGTCGACGATGGTGCGGACGCTCGCCTTCAGATCGTGGTCAAAGGTCATTGGTGCCTCTCAATCAACGCGCGCATCCAGCCGGAACGCATTCTCGACAATCCTCAGGCCCACCTCACCGCTGAGCGACATCAGCGATTCCGGGTGGAACTGCACGCCGGCAATGGGCAGCGTCTTGTGCTCGAGCGCCATCGCGACGCCGTCCTCGGTGCTGGCGGTGACATCAAGCACCTCGGGCATGCTGTCGCGCTCGACATAGAGCGAGTGATAGCGGCCGATGACGATCTCGTTCGGCAAATTGCGCATCAGGCGCCCGCCGCGCACCTGCACCCGCGAGGGCCGGCCGTGCGCGGGATGCGTGAGCTGGCCGAGTTCGCCGCCGAAATATTCGCCGATCGCCTGCACGCCGAGACAAACGCCGAACACCGGCAGCTTTTTCTCCAGCGCCGCATCGATGGTCTTCTTGATCCCGAAATCTTCGGGCCTGCCGGGGCCGGGCGACAGCACCAGCAAATCCCATTTCTTCCGCTTGAGCATGTCGAGCGCATGCACATGGCGGACCACGGTGACGTCGGCGCCGACCTGGCGGAAATAATCGGCCAGCATGTGCACGAAGCTGTCGTCGTGATCGATCAGCAGCACCTGCTTGCCCGAGCCGGTCGCATCGGGCGCGAAGGCCGAGAGCGGCTTTGGCGGATCGCCGCGCAGCGCCTGGAACAGGGCTGCAGCCTTGACCTGGCACTCGCGGTCTTCGGCCGCGGGATCGGAATCGAACAGGCAGGTGGCGCCGACGCGCACCTCGGCGAGACCATCTTTCATGCGGATGGTGCGGATGGTGAGGCCGGTGTTGATGCTGCCGTCGAAATTCACCGCGCCGATCGCACCGGCATACCAGCGCCGCGGCGAACGCTCGTGATCCTCGACGAACTGCATCGCCCAGAGTTTGGGCGCGCCGGTCACCGTCACCGCCCAGGCATGGGTAAGGAAGGCATCGAGCGCGTCGAAGCCGGGACGCAGCATGCCCTCGACGTGATCGACGGTGTGGAACAGTTTTGAGTAGGTCTCGATCTGGCGGCGCGCCAGCACCTTGATCGTGCCGGGCACGCAGACGCGCGCCTTGTCGTTGCGGTCGACGTCGGTGCACATGTTGAGCTCGAACTCGTCCTTCTCCGAGTTCAGGAGCTGGCGGATCTGCTCGGCATCGCCGATCGCATCGGTGCCGCGCGCGATCGTCCCTGATATCGGGCAGGTCTCGACGCGGCGCCCGTCGGAGCGCACGAACATTTCCGGCGAGGCGGAGACGAGGAACTCGCCCTCGCCGAGATTCATCAGCGCGCCGTAGGGCGACGGGTTGATGACGCAGAGGCGCTGGAACACTTCCGCCGGCGAGCGATCGCAGGGCTCGGCGAACAGCTGTCCGGGCACGGCCTCGAACAGATCACCTCGCGCAAACGCCGCGCGTGCGGTTTCGACGGTGGCCTGATATTCGCCGGGCGCGTGATCGGCAAAGCCCTGGCGCGGCGTCTTCAGATACGGGCTCTCGACGGTCTCGCGCGGCAGGCCTTCGGTAGACTTGCCCTTCCACGCAAAATCGTAACTCAGCACAACGCCGCGGCCGGTGGCGCGGTCGTAGGCGAGCAGGCGATCGGGGACGTAGAGCACGATGTCGCGCTGGTCCTGCTCGCGTGCGCGCTTCTGCACGAGGTCTTCGATCTGGAAGACGAGGTCGTAGGCGAAGGCGCCGAACAGGCCGAGCAGCCCGTCATCGTTGGCGGAGAAGGCGGCGACGAGATCGCGCACCAGCGACATCACGCTGGCGCGCCGCGTGCGCTGGTCTTCCTCGACCGGCGCATCGCCGCGGATGATGTGGCCGGCAAGCCGCGTGGCGCTCTTCTCGGAGATCACGACGCACGGCTCGCGCAGCACGTCCGCGAGGAAGGCGATCAGCACCTGGCCGCGTTCATTGAGCGCTTCCAGCTTGAACTTGACACCAGTGGTCTCGAGCTTGAGCGGCGGGTCGGAGAAGCCGAGGTCAAAGCTCTCGTAGCGGCCGGGCACGGTCGTGCCCGAGGACAGCACCACGCCGCGGCGGCGGTCGAGCAGGTTGATGAGATCGTCGAGCCTGTTGGCGCCGCCGGTGAACTGCTCCGCCACACGCGTGATCGCGAGACCGCCGCGGGTCACGTAGTCGCTTCGGGCCGGGAGGGCAAAGACTGTCCTGTTCATGTCGTCCTCTTACGAAACTTGCCGAGGAAACGCCACACAGGACAAACGATCAGGCCGCCGCACTGCGTGGCGACCTTCGACGATTTTGAGAAATGAAATCGCACCGGCCACCTCTTTAGGAGGTGCGCCACCAAAGACGGGCTGGGCGGACGGCGGTGCTCATGGGGCGGATACTCACCATGGCAAGGGGACGGCGTCAAGGGTGGGCGGGCGCCGTCCTAGAGGCGATCAGCCCAGATGCTTCCTGAAAAACTCCGTCGCCCTGCCCCAGGCGAGCTCGGCGGCTTCGCGGTCATGCACGGCCTGGCGCTGCTCGTTGACGAAAGCGTGCTCGGCATCATAGCGGAACAGCTCAAGCGACTTGCCGGCGGCCTTCATGCCGTTTTCAAAGGCATCGACCAGTTGCGGCGTGCACCAGTCGTCCTTGTTGGCGAAATGGGCCTGGAGCGGGATCTTGACGTCGGCGGGCTTGGCCGCCTGCTCCGGCGGGATGCCGTAGAACACGACGCCGGCCGCAAGCTCCGGGATTTTCGTCGCGCCGATGATGGTGACGGCGCCGCCGAGGCAGAAGCCTGTTAGCCCGACCTTGGCGCCGTTGCGCGACAAATATTGCGTGGCGCCGCGCACGGTCTGCGTGGTGGCGTCCATGAAATCGAGCGAGTTCATCTCTTTACCGGCGGCGTCCGTGTCGTGATACGGCACCACCTTGCCCTTGTAGAGATCAGGCGCCAGCGCATCGAAGCCGGCGAGCGCAAAGCGGTCGCACAGGCCCTTGATCTGGTCCGACAGGCCCCACCACTCCTGGATCACGACCACGCCCGGCGCGTTGCCGCGCGCGGCGTTGGCGAGATAGCCTGAGGCGTCCTTGCCGTCCGGGCGCTTGAAGGTGATGGTGGTTCCCATGGTGTCCTCCGATGAGTTTCTGGGGAGCGGTTGAAAGTATTTTGGCGGGTGTGAGGGCGATAGGCAATCGCGCCAAACAACACACTCTCGTGCCCCGGATGCAATGCAGCGCGCCGCCCTTCGCGGCGTGGTGCGTTGCTGATCCGGGGGCCCAGCCACAAGCATGCTGGGTCCAGGCTCTGCGCAGCAGCGTTGCACGCTGCAGCGCGTCCGGGACACGGGCAACAAAAAAGCCCCCTCGCGGGGGCTTCTTCATTTCCGATCGCGCGCCGCTCAGTGGGAGTCGGCCCAGACCTTTTTCTTCGTGAAGTACATCAGGCCCGCGAAGATGATCAGGAACACGAACACCTGGAAGCCCAGACGCTTGCGCGCTTCCATGTGAGGTTCGGCGGTCCACATCAGGAACGTGGTGACGTCCTTGGAATATTGCGCGACCGTGGTCGGCGAGCCGTCGCCATAGGTTACCTGGCCGTCGCTCAGCGGCTTCGGCATCTTGATCGCGTGGCCCGGGAAGTACTTGTTGTAGTAGGAGCCCTCCGGGATGGTGACGCCCTCCGGCACCTTGTCCTCAAAGCCCTGGAGCACCGCCGCGACATAGTCCGGGCCCTGCTCCTGGTACTGGGTGAAGAAGTCGAAGATGAACCAGGGGAAGCCGCGGCCGTAGGAGCGCGCCTTGGTGATCAGCGACAAATCGGGCGGTGCCGCACCGCCGTTCGCCGCGCGGGCCGCCTGCTCGTTCGGGAATGGCGAGGGGAAATAGTCCGCCGGCCGGCCCGGGCGCTCGAACATGTCACCCGCATCGTTCGGGCCGTCCTTGACCTTGTAGTCGGACGCAAACGCCGCTGCCTGCGCCACCGAATAGCCGGGGCCGCCGGCTTCCGCGAGGTTGCGGAAGGCGATGTAGGACAGGCCATGGCAGCTCGAGCAGACCTCCTTGTAGACCTGCAGGCCGCGCTGGAGCGCGCCGCGGTCGTACTTACCGAAAGGGCCGGCGAACGACCATTTGTTGCCCGGCGGTCTGTCGCTGCCTTCGGAGGCGCGAGCGTCCTGAAGGCTGCCGAGGAACAGCGCGCCGGCGGCAACGAGCGCGATGGCGACCGAGGCCACCGCCTTGCCGCCCTTGGCCAGGATCGCCTCCGAGATCGAGTTCGGCACCGGCCGCGGCGTCTCGATGCGCGAGAGCAGCGGCAGCACGATCAGGAAATAGGCGAAGTAGCAGACCGTCAGGACCCGGCCGGCGATCACGTAGATGCCTTCCGGCGGCTGCGCGCCGAGATAGCCGAGCAGGATGCAGACCGCGACGAAGATCCAGAAGAACTGCTTGGCCAGCGGGCGGTACTTCGACGACCTGGTCTTGGCGGCATCGAGCCAGGGCAGGAAGCACAGGATGATGATCGCCGAGAACATCCCGATCACGCCCGCGAGCTTGTTCGGGATCGAACGCAGGATCGCGTAGAACGGCAGGTAATACCATTCCGGCACGATGTGCGGCGGCGTCACGCCCGGGTTCGCCGGGATGTAGTTGTCGGCGTCGCCGAGATAGTTCGGCATGTAGAAGATGAACCAGGCGTAGAGCAGCAGGAAGCAGGCGACACCGAACCCGTCCTTGATGGTCGCATGCGGCGTGAACGGCACCGTGTCCTTTTCCGTCTTCGGCTCGACGCCGTCAGGATTGTTCTGGCCGGCGACATGCAGCGCCCAGACGTGGAGCACGACGACGCCAGCGATAAGGAACGGCAGCAGATAGTGCAGCGAGAAGAAGCGGTTCAGCGTCGGATTGCCGACCGAATAGCCGCCCCACAACAGCGTCACGATGCTCTCGCCGACATAGGGAATGGCGGAGAACAGATTGGTGATGACGGTGGCGCCCCAGAAGCTCATCTGGCCCCACGGCAGCACGTAGCCCATGAAGCCGGTCGCCATCATCAGGAGGTAGATGATGACGCCGAGGATCCACAGCACCTCGCGCGGCTCCTTGTAGGAGCCGTAATAGAGGCCGCGCAGCATGTGGACGTAGACCGCGAAGAAGAACATCGACGCGCCGCAGGCATGCATGTTGCGCAGCAGCCAGCCGTAATTGACGTCACGGACGATCAGCTCGACCGACTTGAAGGCGAGATCGGCGTGCGGCGTGTAATGCATCGCCAGGACCACGCCGGTCAGGATCTGCATCCCCAGCATGAAGGAGAGGATGGCGCCGAAGGTCCACCAGTAGTTCAGGTTGCGCGGGGTGGGATAGACGACGAAGGAGGAATGGACGAGACCGATGATCGGCAGACGTCGCTCGATCCATTGCAGGGCCGGATTGCTCGGCTGGTAGTCGGATGGTCCGCTCATGATGCGATCCTGAGGAAATATAACGACGAGACGGCGCGAAGCTTCGGGCGAAGGCCCGAAGCTCAGCCGATCTGGATTTTGGTGTCGGAAACGAACTGGTACGGCGGCACCGGCAGGTTCGCGGGCGCGGGCCCCTGGCGGATGCGGCCGGACGAATCGTACTGCGAACCATGGCAGGGGCAGAAGAACCCGTCGTAATTGCCCTCATGAGCGATCGGGATGCAGCCGAGATGGGTGCAGATGCCGATCACGACCAGCCACTGCTCGTGGCCCGGCTTGACCCGGGCCTCGTCGGACTGCGGATCGGGCAGGCTCGCCACGTTGACGGCGCGCGCCTCGTCGATCTGCTTCTTGGTGCGGTGGCTGACGTAGATCGGCTTGCCGCGCCAGAACACCTTGATGTCCTGCCCCTCGGCGACCGGGCTGAGATCGACCTCGATCGGCGCACCAGCGGCGATGGTCGACGCGTCAGGATTCATTTGAGAGATGAAGGGCCAGAGCGCAGCTGCGCCCCCTACTGCTGCAGCTGCCCCCGTTGCAACGAATAAGAAATCACGGCGTGTCGGATGGTCCGCCGAAGACGCTGTCGTCACGATTCCAACCCTTTCTTCTTATGCTGCCGACGGAACCGTTCCGGGAGCCCCCAAGGTCCCCAAAACAGTGTGCCGGCGCCCGCGGCCCCCCGCGGCGGCAGAACTTCACTTGTCCCCGCCGAAACAAGGCGAAAACAGCAGTCCAGAATCGTTCTATTGGCACCCTTGCCGGGCGAGCGCAAGCCCGCTAACGGCGTGGGGGCGTGCAATGCACGAATTCCGCAGCCAGCGATGTTTTATTGAGACATTTCCGGCCCGCACCGACCCCGATACAGCCCATGCAGATCGCGCTTTTTCAACCCGACATCGCCCAGAACACCGGCACGATTCTCAGGCTCTGTGCCTGCCTGGGCATGGCCGCCCACATCATCGAGCCGGCGGGCTTCCCGTTCTCTGACCGCTTGTTCCGCCGGGCGGGAATGGACTACCTCGATCATGTCAGCGTGACCCGCCACGACTCCTGGTCGAAATTCGAGGACTGGCGTGCGACACAGGGCTACCGCCTGCTGCTGTTCACCACCAAGGCCGCCACCGATTACCGCGATTTTCATTACCAGATGGCGGACATCCTGCTATTCGGGCGCGAGAGCGCCGGCGTCACCGACGCGGTGGTCGAGGCTGCGGATGCGCGGCTGGTGATCCCGATCACGGCGGGGCTGCGGTCGCTCAATGTCGCCATGACCGCGGCGATGGCCGCAGGCGAGGCGCTGCGGCAGCTCCGGAACCCGCAAGTTTGAGATGTTGAGGAGAGACCATTGAGTTACGCGGTCAAGGAAATCTTCCTGACCCTGCAAGGCGAAGGCGCCCATGCCGGGCGCGCGTCCGTGTTCTGCCGTTTTGCCGGCTGCAACCTCTGGAGCGGCCGCGAGGCCGACCGCGAGGCCGCGACCTGCAAATTCTGCGACACCGATTTCGTCGGCACCGACGGCACGCTCGGCGGCCGCTATGCCTCGGCCGCGGAACTCGCCGACACCATCGCCGCGCAATGGACGGCTGCCGCCGACAGCAACCGTTACGTGGTGCTCACCGGCGGCGAGCCGCTGCTCCAGGTCGATGCCGCCCTGATCGACGCCCTCCACGCCCGCGGCTTCGAGATCGGTGTCGAGACCAACGGCACGATTGCAGCGCCTGAGGGGCTCGACTGGATCTGCGTCAGCCCCAAGGGCGGCAGCGAGCTCGTCCAGCGCCGCGGCCACGAGCTGAAGCTGGTCTATCCGCAGGTCCTCGCCGCGCCCGAGACCTTCGAGGGCCTCGCCTTCGAGCGCTTCTCGCTGCAGCCGATGGACGGACCCGAGGTTGCCCAAAACACCGTGCGTGCGATCGACTATTGCCTGCGCCATCCGCAATGGCGGCTGAGCGTGCAGACGCATAAATCGCTCGGCATCAGATAGGATTGGTTTTCGAACAGATGTGGGAATTGACGAAATCGTTCCGCTTCGAGGCGGCGCACTCATTGTCGGGAACGACATTTGGCGCCGCGAGCGAGGAGATCCACGGCCACTCCTTCCGCGCCGAGGTGACGTTGCGCGGCACGCCGGACCCTGCGACCGGCATGGTGGTCGATCTCGGCCTCGTCCAGCGCGCCATCGAGGACGTGCGGCTCACGCTGGACCACAAATACCTCAACAAGATCGAGGCGCTGGGCACACCGACGCTGGAAAACCTCTCGCGCTTCGTCTGGGAGCGGCTCCAGCATATCGGCAAGCTCACCCGCGTCAGCATCCACCGCGACAGTTGCAACGAGAGCTGCACCTATTACGGTCCGCAGGGGTGAAATTCGTAGGGTGGGCAAAGCGCAGCGTGCCCACCATTCAGGACGACAATGAAGATGGTGGGCACGGCGCAAGAGCGCCTTTGCCAACCCTACGAGACCGGTTTTGGAATTGGACATGGACATCTCGACAATCGAAGACCGCAAGACGCGCGCTCGCGCCTGGTTCGAAGCTTTGCGCGACGACATCTGCACGAGCTTCGAGCGGCTGGAGGATGACGCGCCGGAAAGCCTTTATCCGGGCGCGGCCGGCCGCTTCAAACGCACGCCCTGGCAGCGCACCGATCATACCGGCGCGCCCGGCGGCGGCGGCGTGATGTCGATGATGTCCGGCCGCCTGTTCGAGAAGGTCGGCGTGCACTGCTCGACGGTGCACGGCGAATTCGCGCCCGAGTTTCGCGCCCAGATCCCGGGCGCGGCAGACGACCCCAAGTTCTGGGCCTCCGGCATCTCGCTGATCGCGCATCTGCGCAATCCGCACGTGCCCGCCGTGCACATGAACACCCGCTTCGTCGTCACCACAAAAGCCTGGTTCGGCGGCGGGGCCGATCTCACGCCGGTGCTCGACCGCCGGCGCACCCAGGACGATCCCGACACGCTCGCCTTCCACGCCGCGATGAAAGAGGCCTGCACGGGCCCGAACGGCGTTGCCGACTACGACAAGTACAAGAAGTGGTGCGACGAGTATTTCTACCTGCCGCACCGCAAAGAGGCGCGCGGCATCGGCGGCATCTTCTACGACTGGCACGACAGCGGCGACTGGGACGCCGACCTCGCTTTCACGCAGGATGTCGGCCGCGCCTTCCAGAAAGTCTACCCCGACATCGTCAGGCGCAATTTCGCGAGCGCCTGGACCGCGGAGGATCGCGAGGAGCAATTGATCCGGCGCGGACGCTATGTCGAATTCAACCTGCTCTACGACCGCGGCACCATCTTCGGGCTCAAGACCGGCGGCAACGTGGACTCCATCCTGTCGTCGCTGCCGCCGGAGGTGAAATGGCCATGAGCACCGCGATGCCTCCGCTGCCGCGCGCCATGCTGATCGACATGGACGACACCATCCTGTCGGCCTACGGCCGGCCCGAGATCGCCTGGAATACGATCGCAGAAGAATTTGCCGACGAGCTCACGCCGCTGCCGCCGCAGCAGGTCGCGACCGCAGTTTTGGCCTTCGCACGAAACTTCTGGGCGAATGCGGAAGCCGCTTGGCGGATGAAGCTTGGCGAGGCACGGCGGCTCACGGTGCGGGGCGGCTTCGCCGCGCTCGCCGCCGACGGCCACCGCGCCCTCTCCGACGATCTCGCCGATCGCCTCGCCAACCGCTTCACGACCTATCGCGAAGAAGCGATCTTCGTGTTCCCCGGTGCGCATGATGCGATCGACGCGTTCAAGGCACGCGGCGTCAAACTCGCGCTGGTCACCAACGGCGCCGCCGACATGCAGCGCGCCAAGGTCGAGCGCTTCGAGCTCACGCATCGCTTCGATCACATCCAGATCGAGGGCGAGCACGGTTTCGGCAAGCCCGAGGAGCGCGCCTATCTGCACGCGATGGAGGCGCTCGGCGTCACCGCGAAAGACACCTGGATGATCGGCGACAATCTGGAATGGGAAGTCGTGACGCCGCAGCGCCTCGGCATCTACTCGATCTGGATCGACGTGCATGGCGACGGCCTGCCCGAAGGCTCGCCCGTCAAGCCCGACCGCATCATCCGCTCGCTGACCGATCTCGTGCCGGACCAGCCGTAACCCAGGCGAAAACAAAACATCGAAAACAACCCCATGCACAGTAGCCGACTGCTGCAATTTCAACAGCTTGCCGCAAACGCAATGCATTGCTGATTTTACGAAATCATTTGACGCGTCGGGCAAAACAGGCGCATGATGCCATCATCGCCGCGCCTGGGACGGAATAGCCCCTGGTGACCTCGAGCGATCCCCCACTCGAACCTCTGCCATCGACGTTTCGGCAGTCTGTGCAAGCCGCAGCAAATTCACGGGTCCCATAGCCCGTGATCGGCCTGTCATGACGGCTTGCTAGCCTCCCCTCTCGTCGATCAACCCCGAAAGGACCATCCATGGAACTGAAAACCGGCGACGTCGTGATGCTGAAATCCGGCGGCCAGCCGCTGACCGTCGCAGAGGTGAAAGGCGACGACATCCTCTGCCTCTGGATGGGCTCGGAAGGCGATCTGTTCCGCGAGACACTGCCGCTGGCCGCGCTCGACCGCCTGGAAGTGGAAGATCACGACGAGGATGAGGACGAAGACGAGGATGACGAGTAGGCACGCCTAAGCGGCCTGCGATTGCGAGAAAGGGAGACCTGAAGTCTCCCTTTCTTCACGTCTTCAGATCCGCTGATCAGAAGCGATAGTTCACACCAACGCGGGCGATGTCGAAGCTCGGCTTGATATCGACGTGAGTCGCGATGACGCCCGTCAACCCGGCCGGCGATTGAAGCGAGCCGGTCAAGTTGTAGCCTTTCGTGCCGAAACCCATGTGCAGATACTCGCCCTTGACCGACCACCCTGCCCCCAGAGCATATTCGAAACCGCCGCCAACCGCGTAGCCGATCAGGACGGCGCTGTCAGAAGCGCTCATGGAGCCCAGCGGTCCCAGGGTTGGCGGGAAGAGGGCAGTGACGATACTGCCCGTAGCGTTCGCACTGACCTTGGTATCGGCCAACGCAATACCGCCGGTCGCGTAGAGCAACGCCGGCCCAAACGCATAACCCACTCGGCCACGGAAGGTCGCATACCAATCGGTGCTGACGGACGTGCTGCCGCTGAAATTGCCGCCGATGAAGACGGGAACAGCAATAGCCGAGTTGCCGGTGCTGGCCTTTGAATTGAGATACTGCCAATCAGCCTCGATGCCGAGCACAGTCTGCTCGATCTGCCAGTTGTAGCCGGCCTGGATACCGGCGGTGACCCCATTGCCGTTGCCGGATACGGGGTTGAAGCCATAGATGCCCGAACCGCCATTCGAGTTCACGATTGTCCCGGTGGCGTTCGACGCACCGTAGCTGCCCCAGCCATAACCAACGTTGCCGCCGATATAGAATCCCGTCCAGTTGCCCACCTGAGCGGGAGCCTTCGACGACATACGGACCGGCGCCAGATCCGCAGCCTGGGCCGTGATCGGGCCGAGAGCGACTGCCGACAGCAATGCAAGTGCAAACTTCCTCATTTCAAAACCCCCTTATTGAGCCGCCCTGGCGGCCTGCCAATCATATGAAGCAAAACCAAAGCAGCATCAAAGCGCGATTGAATGCGCGAATCAGATCGCCCAATCGTTGCGCTCGGAGCCGGCGACGCCCTTCGCTGCTCGCGGCGGACAATGCGACGCGGTGCCTGCTCTGTTTGGTGAAGCGGACCTCGAGGGACTGCCTCTCCCGGCTTCCTAATCTAGCGAGAGGGAGCTCGTGCCAAGTGCAAGGCGGCCTCAACGCCGCCTTCCAGGATCTGCTCCGCCTGCGCAGCGTTGGGCACGGCCCGCGCGAACTGAAGGGTGCCCACCATGAGGCCGAAGATGGCGGTCGCGCGGCGGCGGCTCGCTGATGCATCTGCGTCAGGAAGCAGTGCGGCCAATGTCGCAACGTAGCTTCGCAGCCCCTTCTCGTAATCTTTCCTTGTGGACAGGGGCTGTCGGGCGATTTCGGGGAGCAACGCCGCCGAGGGGCATCCGCCCGTCGGGTCTTCGAGGTGAGCACGGTTCAGGTATCTCCGGATCGCGCCCTCAAGGTCCGGGCCGCTCCGCTGATCCTCATCGAGGCGATGTTGCTGGTCGTCGAGCGCGCTCGCCAGCGCCTCGCGAACGAGCGCATCTTTGGATTCGAAGTGCGGAGAGAATGCGCCTTTGGTCAGGCCGGCCTCGTCCATGATCCCGGCGATCCCGGTGGCGGAGATGCCGTTCCGGCGCATGCACTTCGACGCCACATCGATGATGTGCCGTCGCGTCGCCGCCTTATGACCTTTCTCGAAGCGCATCTTCTCTCCTCTCCTCCAATATCCCGCGGCCCTTACGCTGCGGCCGCTTCCAGCAAAGCTTGGAGGTCGCGATCAAGTTGCTAGGCCACTGGATCGACATCATCGCGGCCAAACCGACTGAAAACGGATGCTGGTCGATCACGACGTTAGATCGCACTCGACTCTGCGCCCAAGATGCCCTCGATGCCGCGGGCAAGGTTTAGAAGCCCTCGGTCGCTCCCTAAGGGGGCATCCAGCTCAAGCCCAATCGGCAGCCCCGCGCGAGACAAGCCAACAGGAAGGCTGACACCGGGCAACCCCACGCTGCTTGCCGACACGGTGTGGTTCGCCAAAGCGAGGTAGCTAACTTCCTGCCCCCCGATATGGACGGTCGCCTGCTCCTCGATCAAAGGCGCCGTGCAGGGCGTGGTCGGTTGCAGAATGACCAGCGCCCCATGAGAGACGAACACCGTGTTGAGTCGGCGCTGGATTTCCGGCCGGCTCACGTCGAGCGCAGTCTGATAGGCCTCTGCCGAGGTAGCACCTGCGCCACCCGGCAGCACGATGTGCCCCCACGCCTGCCGAAGTTGGGGCTTAAGGCCCTCATAAATGGCCTCGAACGTGGTCGGAATGTCATGGCGGCGAAGAAATTCCGAAATTTCGCCCATCGTCTCATGAGCGAAGATGCCCCATGTTGCGGTTTGGACGAGGGAATTGAAATCGTCGCCAAGATCTACTTCAACGATCTCGGCGCCGGCGTCCTGCAAGCGCCGAACCACCTCGCGGAAGCGGGTCTCGACTTCTGAGTCCACCAGATCCAGGAACTGTCGCGGCGCGAAGGCCAGCCGGACTCCCTTCAGGTCGTAGCCGCCGTTGGAGAACTCCGCAGCTTGTTCACCGGTCACGACCTGATCCACCAAAATGCAGTCCTCGACGTTTCGGGCGAACACGCCCGTCGTATCGAGCGTATGGGAGATCGGCGCAACGCCGTCGCGTGGCCAACGTCCAGTGGTTGGCTTGAAGCCCACGACCCCACAGAACGATGCGGGTACCCGGATGGACCCAACGGTGTCACCGCCCAAGGACGCGGGAACGATGCCGGCGGCCACGGATGCGGCGGAGCCGCTCGAGGAGCCGCCCGACACGCGATCTCGTGCGTGCGGATTCTTCACCTGGCCATAACGTGCGTTGTGACCAGTCAAGCCGTATGACATCTCGACGAGGTTGTTCTTGCCGAAGACCAAGGCGCCTGCCCCCTTAATGGCCCGGACAGCGTCGGCATCTTCGCGCGGCACGAAGTGAGCGAGGCCTTCGACGCCCAGGCTGGTAGGTAGCCCTTTCGTCAAATAACTGTCCTTCACCCCAAGCGGCACGCCAAGGAGCGGGGCCGCCGATCCGGCCGCACGCGATTTGTCTGCGGCCCTCGCGGCCGCGAGCACCCCGGCCTCGTCGATAGTGATGAAGGCGTTCAGCTCGGCAAGCGCTCGGGCGCGCTGTAAGAGCGCCGCGGTGTAGGCCTCCGAGGTGATGTCGCCGTTGCGAATCGCTGCTGCAGCGGTTGCGAGCCCAAGCGAGTCGACATCTGTGGTTTGTCGCGATGCGACGTGGCGTGAGGCCGTGGTCGTGTCGTCCATGAAATCCTCGCTAGGAGCTGTTTGGCGGCACCCGGCCGCCGCCCAACAGCGGCTCAGCTCGATGCCATTACGGTCACAATATTAAATTACGATCGTAATTCAATAGAATTGGTGGCCTCGCCGGGGACACATGAGCGTGAGGTGCCGATGGATTGCGGGCAATGATTGGTTTCAACGGCGATTTCTGCTTTGGGTCACAAGCCGGCATCGACCCAGAGCGCTGGAACGTCTGCTAAGGGGCTAAACGGCGACATGCGGCCTGTGGAGTCGGCACCGCTCCACGCCGGGTAGCGGCCAGCTCAAAGCTCGGAGACCAATTCCACCAAGATCTGACGCAGCCACGCATGAGATGGATCGTGATCGTAGGAAGCGTGCCAGAGCAGTGAAACAGCTACGTCCTGCAAATCCACCGGAGGCTGGCTCAGGCTAAGCTTGAGTTCTGTGGCGAACAACCGAGCCAGCCGCGCGTGCATTGTCACGACGACAGGTGCGCGTGCCACCAAGGCAGGGACAGTGAGGAAGCGAGGCGTGGTCAGGACAACCGTCCGCCGCAATCCCAGTTTCTCAAGGGCGTCGTCTACCACGCCGCGCACAGTCCGGCCCGGCCGCAGGCTCGTGAGAACATGAGGTAACCGCACATAATCTTCGAGCGAGATTTGGGCGTCGGTGATGCCCGTTATCTCCGCGTTGAACATGCACAGATAGCTCTCGTTGAACAGCAGACGCCGCTTGTGGTGGATCTGGCCCTGAGGAAAGACGTCATAGCCAATAGCGAGGTCCAGTTCGTCGGCATCGAGATCATCCAGAAGTCTCGACGAGTCGATGTTGTAGAGGCGCAGATGGACGCCAGGCGCAACCTTGCGCAGGCGTGCGAGGAGAGCGGGAAGGACCAGGATTTCCATGCTGTCTGGGAGTCCGAACCTGAAGGTCCGCTCTGCCGTCGCTGGATCGAATGCGTCGTCGCGTGAGACAATCGTTTGGATTTGAGACAGCGTAGCCCGCACCGGCTCTACCAGCATCACTGCACGAGGAGTGAGGCGCAAGCCGTCGGGCCCGCGCGTCAGAAGCTCGTCGCCGAACAGGTCACGCAGGCGGGCGAGATTGTGGCTCATCGCCGACTGACCAATGCCCACGCGGCCCGCAGCTCGCGTGACGCTACGTTCGCGAAGCAAGGCATCGAGGTGAACCAGTAGGTTTAGGTCGAGATGGCTTAGATTGACGGCATCGATACCCATCATCGATCCAATCTGTTTGATCAATGAGCATAGGCCGTCCATCTTATGTGGCAAGGGAACGGAGGGCGTGGCCCACCGCCCAGCTAAAGGAGATCAACATGTCAATCCGCAGTGGCCTTTTGGCCGCCACACTAGCCTTAGCCACCTTTGGAACCGCTCATGCAGATAGCCTCAGGCCAATTCAGGCAAAGAGCATCGATCTCGGCGGGGTGTCCGGCGTCGCCTACTACACCGTTGAGCGCGATGGGTTCCATGTCGTGACGACCCTTGCTCAGGGCGAGACGGGAACGCCAATCCGCGTAGTCTCTGTTCTTGCGCCAGGCCAAAGCGTTGTTCTCTCAACGTCCCAGCAGCCACGTGCGCTTGAAATCAGCCGGGCGGGCAACGAAGTGTTGGTCCGCAAGGCGGCGCCCGTCACGAACTAAGGTTCGAGCCTAGCGGGCGCGGTAATTTTCGGCGCCCGCTCTAACCCCGGAAGGCGTCAGGCGGCCCTTACGCCGGCGATGGTGAAGCGCACCAGCAGGTGATAGCTCGCCAGCATCGGCGTCGGACCCGGTGGTGAGATCAGCCGAGAGTCTTGCGACGTTCCGCGTCGACTTGAGCCCGCCATTGCTTGACGAGATCGCGCCGGCGACCGGGATAGCGTTCCGTCCTGAGCTTGATCTTTTCTATCCGATCCGCCCGGAATGAGCGGAAGTCTTTCCTCATTTCGCACCAGCCGGCAATGATGCGCCGGGAATCGAAAAAGCCGACGCCAATTGGCCAGATGATCCGCGTGGTCTTCGCGCCTTGCGGGTCGCGATACACAATGGAAAGCTTGTGTTGGTCGCGCATGGCTTGCCGCACGACGCGAAGGTCGACGGCTTCGGGTTGCTTCGGCCTGCGCCCTACGTGAAAGGCACTGTCGTCCAGCTTGTGTTGCAGCTCCGAGGGAAGGACCGCGCCAATTTTAGCGAGCGCGTCACGCGCCGCCAGCGCGAACTCGTCATCGGTCTGGCGAGATACCCATTGGGCGCCCAGCGCCAAGGCTTGGATTTCCTGTTCCGAGAACATCAGGGGAGGAAGGAGGAAGCCGGGTTGCAAGACATAGCCAAAGCCAGGCTCACCGTCGATTTGTGCGCCCAAGCCCTGCAAGTCGGCGATGTCGCGATAAATCGTTCGCAACGACACACCCGCCTCAGCCGCAAGGTCGTTGCCCGACACCGGGGTGCGGTGCCGCCGCAAGATCTGCATGAGGTCGAATAATCGTTGGCTCTTCGACATAGACCAAGTCTAGCACGACTCCTGCCAAAAAATGGCAGTAGGCATCGCGGGCCACGGGCGGCGGGGCTTTACTGGCCCAGACGGCATTTACATCGCTACCAGAGCCTTTCCGGCGAGCTTGTGCCCGGCTTCAAGCGCAGCGATGAGCGGGATCGCATCGTTCAGACGCACGGTCTCAGCAACTGGCAAGCGCAGCTTTCCATTCGCCGAAGCGACGGCAAGGCCGTCAAGGATATCAGCCCGCGCGGTGCAGACGATCGGCTTGAGTTTCCGGTTGAAGATCGCACGGATGAACTTGATTGGCGCTGGATTGATATCGAGATACACGCCCCCTTCGCGAAGCAGGCCAACCCCGGCGGCAACTGCCATCGTTCCCGCCGAGTCATACACTACGTCGAAGCGTTCACGGATCTTCGACAGATCGGTGGCCCGATAATCGAAGAGAGGCAGGACGTCCAAGTCACGGGCTCGCTGCATCGCCTGCGCACTGCATGTCCCCGCGACGGTCGCCCCGAACATCTTTGCGAGCTGCACCGTGGCCTCGCCGACAGCGCCGGTGCAGCCGTTGATGAACACCTGGCCGCCGGATTTCAGGGCAGCCTTGTCCACGAGGCCGTTCCATGCGGTGACCCCCGGCGTAGCCAGGCAAGCCGCGTCCTCGAACGAGACTGAATCCGGCCTCCTGGCGACGAAGGTTTGGGGAGCGATGACGGCTTCGCCAAGCGCGCCACCATCCTTTATCTGCGACATGCCGAATACGGGATCGCCAATTTTGAAGCGCGTGACACCAGCGCCGACAGCGGTCACGACGCCGGAAAAATCGCTGCCCATGGCGCGCGGAAATTTCTTCCCCGTCACCATTTTGAGATAGCCATTGCGCACCTTCCAATCGATGGGATTGATGGCGGCGAACTTGACCTTGACCGCGACTTCGCCGGTCCCCGGAGCCTTCAGCTCGAAGGCTTCGAGCTTCATCGTTTCAGGGCCGCCGTAGCTGTAATATTGAATCCGTTTCATGGTCGATCGTGCCTTAGTGCGGTTGGACGGTCGCCGTGTAGGCGGCGAACGGAGTCGCGTCGTAGATCACTTCGGTCGACGCGATCTTGCCGTTCTTCACCTTGAGGAGTTCCGCGACGACGGCGTTGGCAACCGGATGGGTGTCCGCGCTGTAAACGACGACAGCCTGATCATCGTCGCCGTAGACGGCGAGAACCGTGACCTTCTTGATCATGCGGGCGAAACCCTCGTGGAATTCGCGAAACTTCTGCATGCCGGCGATCCGCCCGCGTGGCGACGTGCAAACAACGTCGTCCGCCGACACGGAAGTAATCGTATCCACGCTCCTGCTGGCGATGGCCTCGATGTAGGTCTTGGCGATCTGCAGCGCCTGGCCGTTGCTCTGGGTTTTCATCGTCTTCCTTTCAGTAAAAATGCCCTGAAAGAAGACCTAGCGCAGGCCAGTGACAGATTCTGGCAGTAGGAAATCGGCGCAGCCGAAGGCGCCTTCGCGCCGCGAGCGGCCTGCCTCCCCTATCCTGTCCACTGCCCCGGACCTCGCGCTCCGCCAACCTTCATTTGAATGATGACGAGACAATTGGTCGCAACCACTTTCCACCGAAAGACCTGAATGAGGTCAGGAGAGATGAGCACCTGTCCAGCATGCGGCAGTGGATCAACTGCCAAACTGTTTGAAGTGACCGCAGATCAGGCCTCTCGATCCTTCGTCAGTCCGCGCCAGTATCCGGATCGCTCTCGAAAGTTAATAAGCCACCTGTCGCTGCTCTGGGGCCGCGACACCTGCGATATCCGCAAATGCGCGGATTGCGGATTCGGGTTTGCAGATCCGTTCGTCGCGGGTGGCGCCGAGTTTTATAACCTGGCCGCGCCGCACCCTTCCTATCCAACCATGAAATGGGAGTATGAGAGGACGATCGAGGAGCTGAACGGCCTCGGCACTGCCGGAAAAACGGCGATCGATGTCGGGGCCGGGTTTGGCTATTTTCTCGATCACATCAAGGACAAACTCTTTCGCGCGTCCGATATTTACGCGGTCGATTACAACGAAGCAGCGCAACAGGCCTTGCGATCGAAAGGCTACAAGACCTTTTCGCTCGACCTTCGGGAGGATGGCTTCACTCCGATGAAGGAGGCCTTCGACATCATCTTCATGTTTCAGGTGTTCGAGCACATGGACCGGGTGGATGACGTCTTCGCGCGATTGAAATACCTTCTCAAGGCGCAAGGCTCTGTCTTCATCGCCGTGCCGAATGATATCCGAACGCACTACATGGAGGGCCACGGATCGCTCATCGACATGCCGCCGAACCACATTGGCCGCTGGACGAAGGACGCGTTTGACGCGGTATGTCGACGACACGGCCTGCAATTGAGCATTTGCGAGCGGGAGCCATTCAACCTCCTGAAGTTCCTCAGGGAAGACATCGTGGACAGCTTTTTGCGCAGGGCAGAGAAACCGGGCAGCGTCAGTGAGTTCGTGCGCGGCCTGCCGCGAAGCAAAGCGCAGCGGATTGGGCAGGCCGTGATCGCACTTGCGCTTGCACCATTACGCTTGCCGGCATGGGCCTACGCGGCCAGGAACTCATCGACGCTCGGCAGTGCGCTCTGGGTGAAGATCGACAAAGGCGCGTGACGGGCGGCCACGGTCGAACGGGCCGCTCGCTGCCGCAGCGTCTGCTGGCTCATCACCTGCTCTTCGGTCTGATGGCGTCAACAGTTCCCTGTATGAAGGCCTGGAGTTTCCCGACGTCCCCTTCCGTCAACTTGCCGCTGAAATCCGGCATGCCCTGGTCGCGGAATGGACCGTGGAAGAGGATATGCCTCAGATTGGTGATCTCTTCGGCGCTGGCGTAGCCGAGATTGATGATGTTGCCGCCGCGGCCGACGCCAGGCACGCCGTGGCAGGCGACGCAGGCTGCCGCGACATAGATCTCGCCACCTTCCCTGATGTCCTTCGGATCGTACTTCACGCCCTGCAGCAGACCTTCGGTCTGATATTTGACGAACGCTGGCAGCTTCGCCGTGCCGCCGAGTGCGTATGTGTAGATCGTTCCCGGGTTCTGGTACTCGGTCGCGCGGTGCGTCAGGCCGTAGGAGCCGCCCCAGCCGACAGCAATCGAGATGTATTGCCTGTCGTCGACCGTGTAGGTTGCGGCGGCCGCCACCGCGCCGGTGCCGGTCGGCATTTCCCACAGCTTGGTTCCGTTTGCCGCATCATAAGCGACGAAGCGGCCATCCGCCGTCCCCTGGAAAACCAGGTTGCCGGCGGTGGTCAGCGTCCCGCCGTTCCACGGCGACACGTGCTCGACGCGCCAGACCTCCTTTTGATGCACCGGATCCCAGGCGAGCAGACGTCCGAATGGGGCCGACTTCGGAGGGTTGAAAACGAAACCGATATTCCCGCCCAGCAAGCCGCCGAGCTTGCCCGGCGCAGCAGCATTCTGCACGAACGACTTTTCCGGCGACAGATTGACCGGGATGTGCTGCGCCGGAAGGTAGACGAGGCCGGTCAGCGGATTGAACGACATCGGCTGCCAATTGTGAGCCCCGTCCGGTCCCGGAATCGACTCGTATTGATCTGCGTCGCGCGCCGCCGGCAGCTCGATCGGCCGTCCGTTGGCGTCGTATCCCGTCGCCCAATTCACATCGACAAAATTCTTCGCCGAGATGAACTTGCCGTTGGTGCGATCGATGACGAAGAAGAAGCCGTTTTTCGGCGCGTGCAGGATCACCTTGCGCGGCACATCGTCGATCTTGATGTCGGCCAGGATCATCGGCTGGGTCGATGTATAGTCCCAATTGTCGCCGGGCGTCTCCTGATAGTGCCAGATATACCGGCCCGTGTCGGCGTTGAGCGCGACGATCGAGCCCAGATAGAGATTGTCGCCACCCGACGGACTGCGAAGCTTGCGATTCCAGGGACCGCCGTTGCCAGTGCCGACATAGACCATGTTCAGATCGGGATCGAACGTGATCGAGTCCCATGGCGCGCCACCGCCGCCGTTGATCCAATACTTCCCGGCTGGATCCCAGGTCTTCGCCGCGGCTTCCATCGAAGCGTCTTCAAATGGCTTCGATGGATCGCCGGGCACGGTGAACCAGCGCCAGAGTTGCTTGCCCGTCTCGCTGTCGTACGCCGTGACATAGCCGCGCACACCATACTCGGCACCGCTCTGGCCGATCACGACCTTGCCGTTGAAGACCCGCGGCGCGCCGGTGATCGTGTAGGAATGCTCGTGATCGATCAGCGTGTCCGTTTCCCAGAGCTTGGCTCCGGTCGCGGCATCGAGCGCGATCAGGCGCCCGTCATAGGCGGCTTCGAAGACCTTGCCCTTGTAGAGTGCGAGGCCACGGCTGACAGCGTCGCAGCACCCGCGATAGGTCTTCGACCGGTCAACACCCGGATCGAACGACCAGATTTTTGTCCCGGTCCGCGCGTCAATGGCATGGACCACGTTCCAGGGTGCCGACTGATACATGATGCCGTCGACGACGAGAGGCGTTGCCTCGATCCCGCGCGATGATTCCAGATTGTAACTCCAGACGAGCCCGATATCCCTGACGTTGTCAGTGTTGATCTGATTGAGCTTGCTGAACCGCGTTTCGGCGTAGTCGAGGCCGACGGTCGGCCAATCCCTGGATCTCTTCGTATTGGCTTCAATGAAGGCGCTGTCGACTCTCGAGATATTCGCCTTGATGCGGTCCGGCTTCGCGTCGGTCCCGGTCTGCGCCCATGCACTGGAAGGGAGGGAAAGACCCAGGAGAGCAGGAAAAAGAACAAGAACGGCACTGATCTCCCGGAAGGCAATCTGAATCCTGGACCGATTGCGCGACTTTTTTTCAGGCCATTGGCACTCTGTGTTGGATCGTCCCATGCCTCACCTTCCTCCGTGCATGTCGAGACCACGATGCGCGCGCATGCCTGCGCCCGCTTCCGTTGATATGAAGTCTCAAACCTGCCTCGACGGTGCTACTGAAGCATTTCAGTCCTGACATGCCCGATTGCAGTTGTAAGAAAGCGTCCTGCTTGGCCCACCGGCCCACGGCCGTCATCGGCGGAAATCTTTCAACCCTCGGCAGTCGGGATCGGGCGTTTCGACTAGCATTTGGCGGCGTGCGAGCATCGGGACGGAATGTCCGTCCTTGAAAGGACATCGCGAACGCCAATCGGACCGGAGTCATCTATGCGATCAGCGACCTTGCCGCCGCCGAGATCATCACCAGCCCGCCGGCGATCACCGCCACATCCAGGATTGCGGTGTGGATATGCACCGGCATCCGCTCGACGAAGGCCTTTGCCAGAAACGCGCCGGGGATCGCAATCGCGCCGATCAGCAGCGCGAAGGCGAGCACCTGTGCGGTGACGGCGCCGGCCAGCCCGAACACCGAGATCTTGATGAGGCCGGTGCCGAGCGAGATCATCGCGTCGGTCGCGATCACGGCGGCGCCTTCGAGACCTGCGGCCATCAGCAGCGAGAGCAGGATCACGCCGGAGCCGGAGGTGCCGCCGACCAGCACGCCATAGCCGACCGAGCCGGCCGCAAGGCCGGTGTCGCCGATCCTGACCTGGCGGCGGCGGAGCACGCGGCGCAGGGGCACGCTCAGGATCAGCATGGAGCCGATCACGAGCGCGGCGCCCGCATTGGTCAGCCGCGTGTAGCCGTAGGCCCCGAGCGCGGTCGTCAGCGCCGCGCAGGCGAGCACGATCAGCGCGCGGCGGCGATCGGCATAGCGCAGATAGGCGAGCGCGCGGCTCGAATTGGTGAAGATCGCGGAGATCGCGATGATCGGCACCACGGGCTCGGCGCCGACCAGCGGCACCAGCACCAGCGGCATCAGGGCGCCGGTGCCGTAGCCGGCGAGACCACCGATGATCGAAGCAAACAACGCCATCAACGCGACCAGCAGGAGCTGAAGGATCGAGATGTCGGCGAAGCCTGAGACGATGGTCACGTTCTCTCATCGCGGCTGACGCGTGCCGCTGCTTGATCGGCGATGGAAGCGAGCGCGGCTTCCTCTAGGGGAAAATCCGCCGCAAGCCAAGCGTCCTCGGCAAGCGTCAGCACATGCCCGAGCGCGGGTCCTTCGGCCATGCCGCGGGCGATGAAGTCGGCGGCGCGAAGCGGAAATTTCGGCGCAATCCAGCGCTGCGGCAACTCGGCGAGCGCGCGCCAGCGCGACGATCCGACGTCGCCGCCGGCCCGCGCCCAGCCGAGCAACACGCGATCGTGATAGCGCTCCGCGCCGAGCCGGTAGAGCAACCGTCGCGCATTGGCCTCGTCCTTGGTGGCGAAGCGCCACCAGCGATGCCCCATCGAATCCAGCGCCTTGCTTTCTACATTGGAGAGCCGCAAGCGCGTGGCGACGCGCTTGGCATCTTCGGTCACGGCGACCGTCAGCGCGGCGAGCCGCCGCGTGCTGCTTGCCGGCAAGCCAAGCTCGCCCTCGATCGCGATCATGGCCGACAGCGGCCCGGTATAGACGACGCCTCCGCTCAGCGCTTGCAGCAACCCGCCATCCGCCATCGCGACCGCAGCGTCAGAGGCACCGTGAGCGACCAACAGCTTCAGCATCTCCATGCGCACCCGCTCGGCCGACAGGCTCGCAAGACCCGCGCGGCCGCGGATGCAGGCGAGATAGCCGTCGCGGTCGGGCTCGCCGGCCCCGAAGGCGGCGTGGATGCGGAAGAAGCGCAGGATGCGCAGGAAATCCTCGGCGATGCGCTGGTCGGGGTCGCCGATGAAGCGCACGCGCCGCGCGGCCGCATCCGCGATCCCGCCGACATAGTCGTAAACGACGCCCATCGCATCGGCCGAAAGTCCATTCATGGTGAAGTCGCGGCGCTCGGCGTCCTTCACCCAGTCGCGGCCGAACGCGACCTTGGCCTTGCGGCCGAAGGTCTCGGTGTCCTCGCGCAGCGTCGTGACTTCGTAAGGCGTGCCGTCGATGACCAGCGTGATGGTGCCGTGGTCGATGCCGGTCGGCACGCTCTTGATGCCGGCAGCCTTGGCGCGCCGCATCACCTCGTCGGGCCGCGCCGTGGTCGCGATGTCGATGTCGCCGGGCACGAGACCGAGCAACGCATTGCGCACGGCGCCGCCGACCACGCGCGCTTCCTCGCCGTTGCCGTTGAGCAGCGTCAGGACGCGCGCCGTCCCGCCGGAGGTCAGCCAGGGCGCATTGGCGAGTAACGGCTCTGCGCTCATGGTCCAGCCCCTATTTTTCCACGCCCGGCACGAGCCTGCCGTTCTCGATATGGGCGGGAACGTAGGTCGAATCCGGTGCGGCGCCGGAGAAATGCGCGAAGCCGATCAGCCCCGCGATGACAAGCACGAGCGCGGCCAGGACCAGTCGCGCGACGACGGTGACCGGCCAGGACGATCGCGCGAACAGGCCGGAGCGGGTGGCGGCCAGGAACAGCGCATAGACGGCAAAGGGGATGAGGAAGATTCCGATCTCGGTCAGAATCGGCCGGATCATGATGAGTAGATCCGCTCATACAGCACACGCAACATTCCGGCCGTCGCACCCCAGATGTAGCGTTCCGCGAACGGCATCGCGTAGTAAAACCGCTCCATGCCGCGGAATTCCTTGCTGTGCACCTGGTGGTTCACCGGGTTCATCAGGAAGGATAGCGGTACCTCGAAGGCATCATCAACCTCCGAATGGTTGATGGCGAGCTCGAAGCCGGGCCGCACCTTGGCGACCGTGGGCAGGATGCGGAAGCCGAAAGCGGTGCCATAGAGATCGAGGTAGCCGATCGGCTCGACGAAGTCTCTGGACAGGCCGACCTCCTCCTCGGCCTCGCGCAAAGCCGCATCGAGCGGCGAGGCGTCGATCGCGTCGATCTTGCCGCCGGGGAAGGCGATCTGGCCGGCATGGTCGTTGAGATGCGCCGAGCGCTGCGTCAGCAGGATGGTCGGCTCGGGACGGTCGACCACGGCGATCAGGACCGCAGCCGGCCGCACTGGCTGCTCGCGCGCGACGATCTCGAGCATCTTGTCGGTGCCGGGATCGCCCGAGGCGGGGATGATGTTCGGATCGTAGAGGGCGGGCGGCACGTCAAAGCCGAGCCTCGCCCGGGATCGGGCGAAGAAATCGGCCGCGCCGATCACGACCGGACCGCTCTTCAGGATAGGCTTGTTCAAAGTGCGGCCCTCACCTGCTCCGCGTCGGCCATGGCGAAGAATTCGCCGGCCGACTCGACGCCGAACATCGGCTGGCCATCGACCATCCGCTCCTCACCCATGTCAACCAGATCGTAGTAGAGCGCGCGGGTGACCTTGGCCCAGAGATCGGCGCGGACATGCAGGTATGGCGTCAGCCCGCCCTCCCTGGCCTGCTCGAAGCGCAGCCGGTGCGCGGCATCGCAGGTGACCCAGTCGTCGACATTGGTGCGGAAGCGGAGCACGCGATGGTTGTCCTCGCCGTCCTTCTGCATCTCGACCGCCATGAACGGCGCGTCGTCGACGCGGATGCCGACCTTCTCCACAGGCGTGACGAGGAAGTGCTTGTCGCCTTCGCGCTTCAGGACCGTCGAGAACAGGCGAACCAGCGCAGGGCGGCCGATCGGCGTGCCCATGTAGAACCAAGTACCGTCGGACGCGATTCGGATGTCGAGATCGCCGCAAAACGGCGGATTCCACAGATGCACCGGCGGCAGGCCCTTCTTAGCGCCTTCGGCATTGGCGGCACTTTTGGCGGCGGCAGTCAGCCCCTCAAGACCTCGATCGGCGCTCTGCCCTTGGTTCGCCATGGTTTGCCCTGACTTTGTCTGTTGGCACGATTGGTGCAGGTTTTACGTTGTACCCGGGTGCGCGGTTCCACACCGGATTAACCCGGTGTGGAGGTCGCCACTTCGTGATGCCCTACATATCCCTAAGCCGATAAGGTGGGGATAGGTTAATTCAACGAATACATGGCCTTCCTGCAAGTCTAGCATAGGGCCCATGTGCGACTTGTGATGATCTGACGACGCAAGCGGGCCGCGTGGCGGACTTAAGGAGCTGACGGATGGCGGAAAGTGTCGAGAAACTGGAAGACGGAATCGTCCGTTCGGCCGAACAGGTGTCGAGCCAGATTCGCGCGGCGAAAGACGCAATCGCGTCCGTCATCTTCGGCCAGGATCGGGTGATCGAGAACACGCTCGTCACCATCCTTTCCGGCGGCCATGCGCTGTTGATCGGCGTGCCCGGCCTCGCCAAGACCAAGCTGGTCGAGACGCTCGGCATCACGCTGGGTCTCGACGCCAAGCGCATCCAGTTCACGCCCGATTTGATGCCGTCGGACATTCTCGGCGCCGAAGTGCTCGACGAGAGCACCGCCGGCAAGCGCTCCTTCCGCTTCATCTCCGGTCCCGTGTTCGCGCAGCTCCTGATGGCTGACGAGATCAACCGCGCCAGCCCGCGCACGCAGTCGGCGCTGCTCCAGGCGATGCAGGAGCAGCACATCACCGTCGCCGGCGCGCGTCACGACCTGCCGAAGCCGTTCCACGTGCTCGCCACGCAAAACCCGCTGGAGCAGGAAGGCACCTATCCGCTGCCGGAAGCCCAGCTCGACCGCTTCCTGATGGAGATCGACGTCGACTATCCCGATCGCGACGCCGAGCGCCGCATCCTGTTCGAGACCACGGGTGCCGAGGAGACGCTGGCGAAGGGATCGATGAACGCAGACGCGCTGATCACCGCGCAGCGGCTGATCCGCCGTCTGCCGGTCGGCGATTCTGTGGTGGAGGCGATCCTGTCGCTGGTCCGCTCGGCCCGTCCGGGCGAGGAGAGCGGCGAGACCGGCAAGTTCATCGCCTGGGGTCCCGGCCCGCGCGCCAGCCAATCCTTGATGCTCGCCGTGCGCGCACGCGCGCTGATCGACGGACGCCTGGCGCCCTCGATCGACGACGTGCTCGACCTTGCCGAGCCCATATTGAAGCACCGCATGGCGCTGACGTTCCAGGCGCGCGCCGAAGGCCGTACGATTCCGGACGTGATCAAACAATTGAAGGCTCGGATCGGTTGATGGCCGCAGACAACGGGCACACAGCGAAGGAGATCATCGCGATCCGACGTGCCGATGGCGAAAGCCGTACGCTCGCCGCTTCGCTGCCGCGCCTGGTGCTCGAAGCCCGCCGTATCGCCGCCAACGTCATCCACGGCCTGCACGGAAGGCGCCGCGCCGGTTCCGGCGAAAATTTCTGGCAATACCGCCGCTTCGTCTCCGGCGAGCCGGCGCAGAACGTCGACTGGCGCCGCTCGGCGCGTGACGACCATCTCTATGTGCGCGAGCTCGAATGGGAAGCCTCGCACACGGTCTGGATCTGGCCCGACCGCTCGCCCTCGATGGCGTTCGCTTCAAAGCAGGCGCGCGAATCCAAGCTCGAGCGGACGCTGATCGTCGCCTTCGCGCTGGCCGAGCTGCTGGTCTCGGGCGGCGAACGCGTCGGCATTCCCGGACTGATGGCGCCGACCGCGAGCCGCAGCGTCATCGACAAGATGGCGCAGGCGATGCTGCATGACGATGCCGACCGGCTGAGCCTGCCGCCGTCCTTCGTGCCTTCCGCGCTCGCCGAGATCATCGTGCTGTCGGATTTCTGGTCGCCGATCGCGGAGATCAAATCCACGCTCGCGGGCCTGTCCGGTTCCGGCGCGCATGGCACGATGGTACAGGTGGTCGATCCCGCCGAAGAGTCGTTCCCTTATTCCGGCCGCGTCGAGTTCGTCGAGCCCGAGGGCTTCGGCGTGATCACGGCGGGCCGCGCCGAGAGCTGGGCACAGGACTACACCGCGCGGCTCGCGCTGCACCGCGACCAGATCCGCGCCGAGACCAGCAGACTCAACTGGCTGTTCACGACCCATGCGACCGACCGCTCCGCCGCCGAGCTCTTGCTGTTCCTGCATGCCGGCATGCAGGTGAGCAAATCGGGCACCCGCACCACGACGATCAAGGTGGGGCCGGCCGCATGATGGGATTGCCGCTCGCCTTCACCGAACCGCTGCTCCTGATCGGCCTCGTCAGCCTGCCGGTGCTGTGGTGGCTGCTGCGCGTGATGCCGCCGCGGCCGCGCCGCATCGAGTTTCCGCCGACGCGCCTGCTGTTCGACATCGCACCTCGCGAAGAGACGCCCTCACGGACGCCGTGGTGGCTGACCGCGCTGCGGCTTTTGGCTGCGGCCCTCGTCATTTTCGCCGCCGCCGGCCCGATCTGGAATCCGCAGACCGGCGCGGCCGGCAGCAAGGCGCCGCTGATGATCATGTTCGACGACGGCTGGAGCGCCGCATCGCACTGGGATGTCAGGGTCAGGGCCGCCGACGAGCTGATCGCCAATGCCGACAACGACCGCCGCGCCATCGCGCTGGTGCCGCTGTCCGAGCCGAACCGCGACATCACCCTGATGCCGGCGGGTGCGGCGCGCGTCGCACTGCGCCAGCTCGCGCCGAAGCCCTACTCGATCGATCGCGTTGAAACCCTGACCGCCATCGACCGTTTCCTGAAGGCCACCGGCGACTGCGAGATCGCCTGGCTGTCGGATGGCGTCGACACCGGCCGCGGCGAGGATTTCGTGCAGGGCCTGGGCAAGACCATCGGAGATCGCAGCCTGACGGTGTTCGAAGGCGGCACGTCTTCCCCGCTGGCGCTCGTCGCCGCCGAGAACGCCGCCGCCAAGATGACGGTGAAGGTGCTGCGCACCGACAGCGGCATCGCCGTCGGCACCGTGCGCGCGCTGGACCAGAAGTCCTCGCCGATCGGCGAAGCGCGTTATTCGTTCGGCCCGCAGGACAAGGAAACCGAAGCCTCGTTCGACCTGCCGGTCGAGCTGCGCAACGACATCACGCGGCTCGATATATCAGGCGAGCGTTCGGCCGGCGCGGTGCAACTGCTCGACAAGCGGTGGCGCCGCCGCGCCATCGGCATCGTCACCGGCACGACCAGCGAGACCGCGCAGCCGCTGCTGGCGCCGACCTTCTACCTGACCCGTGCGCTGGCGCCGTTCGCCGACGTGCGGCTCGCCGACCGGGGCTCGCCGCAGCAGGGCATCACCCAATTCCTCGACCAGAAGCTGCCGATGATCATCCTCGCCGATGTCGGCACCGTCGCCCCTGAAATCCGCGAGCGCCTCAACGCCTGGATCGACCAGGGCGGCGTGCTGGTGCGCTTCGCCGGTCCAAGGCTCGCGCAGGCCGAGGACGATCTCGTGCCGGTCAAGCTGCGCAAGGGCGGCCGCACGCTCGGCGGCAGCCTGACCTGGGAGAAGCCGCAGCATCTCGCCGCCTTCGCGGCGAACGGCCCGTTCGCCGGCGTCGCAGTCCCCAAGGACGTCACCGTGAACCGCCAAGTGCTGGCCGAGCCCGACGCGGTGCTCGCCACCAAGAGCTGGGCCTCGCTGGAAGACGGCACGCCGCTCGTCACCGGCGAGCATCGCGGCAAGGGCCTGGTCAGCCTGTTCCACGTCAGCGCCGACATGCGCTGGTCTGACCTGCCGATGTCGGGCACCTTCGTCGAAATGCTGCGCCGGGTCGTCGACATGTCCGGCTACACCGCCAAGCCCGGGCCCGGGGTCGCGGCCGAGGCGAGCACCGAGACGGTGGCGCCGCTGCACATCCTCGACGGCTTCGGCGCGTTCGGTCCGCCGCCGGCCACCGCAAAGCCGCTGCCCGCGGATTATCGCGACCGCGCTACGCCTGATCATCCGCCCGGCTTCTATGGTCCGGCAGAAGGACCGCTCGCCGTGAATACGCTCGCAGCTTCCGACCGCATCGCCGCGCTGAGCACCGCAGGCCTGCGCGCCCGGCACGCGACCTACACCAATGCCGAACCGCGCGACCTGCGCGGCTGGCTGCTGTCGACGGCGCTCGCGCTGTTCCTGATCGACGCCATCATCGTCGCGGTGCTCGGCGGCGGCATCGCCGCGCTGCTGCGCCGGCGCGCCGCGACAGCCATGATCGTCGTCGGGCTGGCGCTTGCAGGCCTGGTGTCGCTTGCGCCCGCGCCGTCGCGCGCCGATGGCGCGTCCGACGAGTTCGCCATGAAGGCGGTGTCGCAAACCCGCCTCGCCTATGTCGTCACCGGCAATGCCGACGTCGATTCCATCGTCAAGGCCGGCATGTCCGGTCTGACGCAATTCCTTGCGCAGCGCACCGCGCTGGAGGCCGGCGATCCCGTCGGCATCGATCCCGGACGCGACGAGCTCGCCTTCTTCCCACTGATCTACTGGCCGATCGTGCCGGGCGCGCCCAAGCCGCCGCAGGATGCCATCAACAAGATCGACGCCTACATGAAGCAGGGTGGCACCGTGCTATTCGACACCCGCGACGCGATCGAAGCGCCGCCCGGCGAGAACGGCGCCGCACAGACCCCGGGCATGCAGACGCTGCGCGAGATCCTGTCGTCGCTCGACGTGCCCGAGCTCGAACCGGTGCCGCGCGAGCACGTGCTGACCAAGACTTTTTATCTGTTGCGCGACTTCCCGGGCCGTTTCAGCACCGGCCAGACCTGGGTCGAGGCCTTGCCGCGCGACGAGGACGACGACAGCGCGCAGCGGCCGGCCCGCGGCGGCGACGGCGTCTCGCCCATCATCATCACCTCGAACGATCTGGCCGGCGCCTGGGCGCAGCGGCTCGACGGTCAGTTCATGCTGCCGATGTCCGGCGGCGACGCCCGCCAGCGCGAATTCGCCTACCGCGCCGGCGCCAACATCGTGATGTACACCCTGACCGGCAACTACAAGGCCGACCAGGTGCACGCACCGGCCCTGATCGAACGGCTGGGGCAATAGGATCGACATGAATTACGGCATTGCGTTCACGCCGCTTGTTCCCGCGATCGTCCTGTGGCTCGCGCTCGCAGCGATCGTGGTCGTTGCGCTCGTGCTGCTGGTGGCGCGTGCGCGCGGCGCAGCCGTGCGCGTGGCCGCGCTGGCGCTGTTCCTGCTGGCGCTTGCCAATCCCTCCTTCACCCGCGAGGACCGCGATCCGCTCACCTCGGTCGCCGCCGTCGTCGTCGACAAGAGCCCGAGCCAGAATTTCGGCAACCGCAATCGCGAGGCCGCACAAGCGCAGGAAGCGCTGGTCGACAGCCTGAAGAAGATCAAGGGCCTCGAAGTCCGCGTCGTCGACGCCGGACAGGCCGATGGCGAGACCGACGGCACAAAACTGTTCGGGGCGCTGTCCTCGGCGCTGTCGGACGTGCCGGTTGACCGCGTCGCCGGCGCGTTCCTGATCACCGACGGCCGGGTCCACGACATCCCGGCCAATACCGCCGGGCTCGGCTTCCAGGCGCCGGTGCACGCGCTGATCACCGGGCAGAAGGACGAGCGCGACCGCCGCATTGCGATCACGGCCGCGCCGCGCTTCGGCATCGTCGGACAGACCCAGACCATTACCTACCGCCTCGACGACCAGGGCGTCACCGGCGAGCGCGCCAAGGTCACGATCCGCAGGGACGGCGAGGTCCTGGGCGAGCGCACGCTGGGAAGCGGCCAGAGCGCGAGTGTCGACGTCGACATCAAGCATGCCGGCCCCAACATCGTCGAGATCGAGGCCTCGCCGCTCGAGAAAGAGCTGACGCCGGTGAACAACCGCGCCGTCGTCGCCATCGACGGCGTGCGCGACAAGCTGCGCGTGCTGCTGGTCTCGGGCGAGCCGCATTCCGGCGAGCGCACCTGGCGCAACCTGCTGAAGTCCGACGCCAGCGTCGACCTCGTGCACTTCACCATTCTGCGTCCGCCGGAGAAGCAGGACGGCACGCCGATCAACGAGCTGTCGCTGATCGCGTTTCCGACCCGCGAGCTGTTCCAGCAGAAGATCAACGAATTCCAGCTGATCATCTTCGACCGCTATGCCCGCCAGGGCGTGCTGCCGATCGCCTATTTCGACAACATCGCGCGCTATGTCCGCGCGGGCGGCGCGGTGCTGGTCTCGGCCGGCCCGGACTATGCTTCCAACACCAGCATCTGGCGCACTCCGCTGGATTCGGTGCTGCCGGCTGAGCCGGTCGGCGTGACGGAAAAGCCGTTCTATGCGCATCTGTCGGAGATCGGCAAACGCCATCCGGTCACGCGCGGCCTCGAAGGCTCCGCCAGCGAACCGCCGCGCTGGAGCCGCTTCTTCCGCACCGTCGACACCCGCAATGCGGTCAACCCGCCGGTGATGACGGGCGTCGACGGCAAGCCGCTCCTGTTCCTCTCGCGCTTCGGCGAGGGCCGCGTCGCGCTCTTGCTCTCCGACCATATCTGGCTGTGGGCGCGCGGCTATGAAGGCGGCGGCCCGCATCTTGACCTGCTGCGGCGGATGTCGCACTGGCTGATGAAGCAGCCGGACCTCGATGAAGAGGCACTGCGCCTCCAGGTGCAGGGCAAGGACCTCGTCGTGGTGCGCCAGACCATGTCGGACAGCGTCCAGCCGGTCAGCGTGACCTCGCCGTCGGGCGTATCGCAGGACCTGACACTCGCGCCTGCCGATCCCGGCGAGTGGCGCGCCAGCCTGCCGGCCAGCGAGCTCGGCCTGTGGCAGGCGACCGACGGCACGCTGAAGGCGCTGATCAATGTCGGTCCGACCAATCCGAAGGAGTTTTCGGAAGTCACCTCGACGACCGAAACCCTGAAGCCGCTGACGCAGGCGACCGGCGGCAATGCCGTGCGCGTGGTCGACGGCACCAGCGTCGAGCTGCCGCGCATCGTGCCGGTGCGTTCGGCGAGCGTCTTCGCGGGCGATGGCTGGATGGGCGTGCGGATGCGCGACGCCAGCGTCGTGAAGGGCGTCGGCGTGCTGCCGATCTTCGCCGGCCTGATCGGCCTGCTGCTGCTGCTCGGCGCGTTTGCCGCCACCTGGGTCCGCGAAGGGCGCTGAACTCTCTTGGCGTGATGAGACTCGCCTAGCACCGCGACGGCGGTGCATTCCCTCCCCCCTTTGCGGGGGAGGGCTAGGGAGAGGGGTGGCCCAGCAAACGGTGCCGATTGTTAGCGATGCATCGCGTGTGAGTGCGCGACGGAAAGAGTCCCCGTGTGGCACCCCTCTCCCTGCCCCTCCCCCGCAAGGGGGGAGGGAACGGAGAGAGCACCGCCGTTGGCCCAACTCGATTCGACTTCACCCCATCGCGCTCTAGTTGCCCGAACGACACATCGGTTCGGTCGCCTGCGCGCATTGGTCCGCTCGCTGTTGACATCCGCTGATCGATGCTGCGATGTTACATTATAACATCACGAGATCAGGGGAATTGATCCTCGCGATGTGGGGTGGCTTTTCCAGATGAAGTGGTTCCGGTCGAATATCAGGCACGGCGCCCGGCTCGCGTTGTTCGCGATGCTGGTGCAGTTCGCGTTGACGTTCGGCCACAGCCATTGGTTCGCCCAGGCCGCTCCCCTCGCCCAGTCCTCGCTCCAGCAGACCGACAGCAGCAGCATCGCTTCGATCGACCGCGCCGCGGTCCAGAAGCAATCGCCCGCCGGCCCCGACCGAGAGCAGCCGGGCGAGGACAATTGCGCGATCTGCGCCGTCGTCGCGATGGCGGGCACCGTCGTATCCGCGACGCCGCCTGTGCTCCTGCTGCCGCAGGCGATCGAGCTGCTTCAGCTCACCACCGATGCCGAGTTCGTCCATCTGAAATCGGCCGGCACGGCGTTCCAGCCCCGCGCCCCTCCCGCGTCCTGACTCCAGACATCACTTGATCACGCCCGGCTCGCCGCTTTCCGGCGAACGCACGGGAGAAGTTGAAGTCGAATTCCGTCGCGCTGCGACGGCAGGCCGCCTCCGATCAGCACCAAATCTTGCGGACGGCGCCTGACTGGAATCAGGACTATGTCATTTGAATTGCGACGCGCGCAGCGTCTGGGTGGAGCAAGCCTGCTCCTGCTCGGCGCCGCCGCCACATCGGCGCTCGCCCAAGAGCCGGTACAACAGCCCGCGCAAGATAAATCATCGACCGAGATCCCCGCCGTCACCGTGACGGCGCCGAGCCCGATCGTGCGCAGGGTGGTGCCGACCCGCAGCCCGGTCCATGTCGCGCGCACCGGACGGTCGCGCGGCCAGCAACGCGCGGCCGAAGCAACGCCGGCAGGGCCAGCGACGGCCGCCACGCCCCAGCAGGGCGTGCTGCCGATCGTGACCAACCAGTTCGCCACCGTCACCGTGGTGCCGAACGAGGAGATCCGCCGCGAGGGCGGCGGCCAGCTCGGCGATCTCCTGTTCTCCAAGCCCGGCATCACCGGCTCGAGCTTCGCACCCGGCGCCTCCAGCCGGCCGATCATCCGGGGCCTCGACGTCAACCGCGTCGGCATCGTCGAGAACGGCACCAATGCGAACGGCGCATCCGATCTCGGCGAGGATCACTTCGTCCCGATCGATACGCTCGCGACCAACCAGGTCGAGGTGGTGCGCGGGCCGGCCGCCTTGCGCTACGGCTCGACCTCGATCGGCGGCGTCGTCAGCGCGACCAACAACCGGATTCCGGACGCGCTGCCAACCTGCGGTGCCCAGCCGTTCCAGAGTTATGGCATGCCGGTGAAGGCGCCACTCGCAACCGCCGGGACATCGCCCTGCGTCACGGCCGAGACACGTTCCGCGTTCAGCTCGGTCGATCGCGGTGTCGAGAGCGGCGTGCTGCTCGACACCGGCGCCGGCAATTTCGCGTTCCATGCCGACGTCTACGGCCGCAACACGACGGATTACGGCATCCCGAGCTACCCCTATTTGACCGACCAGACCCGGACCATCACAAACGGGCGCCAGCCCAATTCGGCGTCGCGCACGGACGGCGCCTCGATCGGCGGCTCCTACTTCTTCCAGGGCGGCTATATCGGCGCGTCGATCACGCAGAACGACTCGCTCTACCATATCCCCGGCATCGACGGCGCCGACCACAACACCCGGATCGACGCGCACCAGACCAAGATCAACGTCAAGGGCGAGTACCGGCCCGATGCCGCCGCGATCGATACCATCCGCTTCTGGGCTGGCGCCACGGATTATCGACACAACGAGATCGGCCTTGCCGATCCCGCCGATCCCAACACCGACGGTGTGCGGCAGACCTTCACCAACAAGGAGCAGGAGATCCGCACCGAGGTGCAGTTGATGCCGTTCAACGCGCGCTTCGCCGAGGTGACGACGGCGCTGGGCTTTCAGGTCGGCCATCAGGAATTGACCGCGCCGAGCCCTGACAATCCCGGTACGCTGTTCAACGGCCTGTGGGACCCCAACAACAACACCCGCGTTGCCGCTTACGCCTTCAACGAGTTCAAGTTCACGGACGCGACGCGAGCCCAGATCGCCGGCCGCGTCGAGCATGTCGAGCTGCACGGCACGACGCCGAACTTCCCGCCGGATTATCTACCCGACGGCACGCCGCAGGTGGGCATCGCACGCAATCCGTCCTTCACGCCGAAGAGCGGCAGCATCGGCCTGTTGCAGGACCTGCCGGGCGGCATGGTCGGCAGCATCACCGCACAATATGTCGAGCGCGCGCCGAAGCCGGCCGAACTGTTCTCGCGCGGTGCGCATGATGCGACCGCGACGTTCGACATCGGCAATCCGAACCTCGCGATCGAGACCGCTGAGTCGGTCGAGGTCGGCCTGCGCAAGGCGACGGGGCCGTTCCGGTTCGAGGCGACCGTCTACTACACGCATTTCGACAATTTCATCTTTCGCCGCCTCACCGGCGTGATGTGCGACGACAGTTTCGCGTCCTGCGGCACGCCGGGCGCCGAGTTGAACCAGGCCGTCTATTCGCAGGCCAACGCCAACTTCCGCGGCGGCGAATTCCAGTCGCAGCTCGACGTCGGCGCATTCCAGGGCGGCATCTGGGGCATCGAGAACCAGTTCGACGTGGTGCGCGCCACCTTCACCGACGGCACCAACGTGCCGCGCATTCCGCCGCTGCGGATAGGCGGCGGCGTGTTCTGGCGCGACGACAACTGGCTGATGCGCGTCAACCTGTTGCACGCTTTCGCGCAGAACAACGTCGCCGTGATCGCGGAGACGCCAACGCCGGGCTACAATTTGCTGAAGGCCGAGGTCAGCTACAAGACCAAGCTCGATCCGCGTCTGTTCGGCGCGCGCGAGATGACGGCCGGCATCGTCGGCAACAATCTCCTCAACGAAAACATCCGCAACTCGGTGTCCTACACCAAGGACGAGGTTCTGATGCCCGGCATCGGCGTGCGGGCGTTCGCCAACTTCAAGTTCTAGCCGCGACTCAGTCGGGGCCTGCGGGCCCCGGCACACGCGCGTTGAGTGAGCCGTAGCCCGGATGGAGCGGAGCGAATTCCGGGCTACGGGCTGCGCGTCAGCCGCTTCTCGAAGCGCCATTGATCGACGGGGAACGGCCCGTTCGAGGTGTCCGTCATCATCACGAAGGTGCCGGCGTTGCGCCAACCGCTCTTCTCGTAGAACCGCGCAGCGCGCGCGTTGCCGACGGCGCAGGCCAGCCACGCCAGCTCCACGCCGCGCGCGGCAAGGCGGGCCTCTGCGTCGGAGATCAGCGCCGCGGCCACGCCCGCGCCGTGCGCCTTCGGCGATACGAAGAGCTGATACAATTCGTCAGCCCTGACGGCGCAGAAGCCGAGCGGCGCGCCGGCCGGGCCGACGACGCGGATGTCGGGAAGCATGACCGCCAGCCGATCGCGAAAATTCGGGAGCGTGCGGAGGCGGACCAGTTCTGGCGGCGCAAGCGAGGCATGCGACCCATGCCAGGCATCGTGCCATAGCTGAGCGAGATGATCGGTTTCACCAGCGTCAGCGGGACGCACCTGCATCATGGATACTCCGCAAAAGGTATCGTAGCCCTAGCCTCGTGCCTTGCTCCAGTCGGGCGTTACCTGCCCCGACACGCCCTCGAATGCGCCGTCGACGAGCTCGAACACCAGCACGCGCGCGGCGTCGACCGGGCCCGGCATGGTGACGCGGCCCTTCGGCACCGG
The DNA here is from genome assembly GCF_040547725.1 of Bradyrhizobium sp. LA2.1. NCBI lineage: Bacteria > Pseudomonadati > Pseudomonadota > Alphaproteobacteria > Hyphomicrobiales > Nitrobacteraceae > Bradyrhizobium > Bradyrhizobium sp. LA2.1. Next base: position 44,013 of record NZ_JBEPQI010000030.1, on the reverse strand, counting down.
CTTGAAGCCGACGCGGCTGTAATAGGGCTCGTCGCCGACCAGCAGCACCAGACGGTGCCCCTTCTCCTTGGCGTCCTTCAGCGCGCGCTCCATCAGGAGACGGCCGATGCCGCGGTCGCGGAACGGCGGCTCGACGGTGAGCGGCCCGAGCAGCAGGGCCTGCGTCTCGCCGACCAGCACCGGCAATTGCCTGACCGAGCCGACCAGCAGCGTGCCGATGCGGGCGGTGAAAGACAATTCGAGCAGATGGTCGACATGCTCGCGGATGCGGTAAGCGCTGAGCACGAAGCGGCCGGGGCCGAAGGTGCGCTCGTGCAGCCGTTCGATCGCCTGGGCGTCGCCGGCGGCTTCCGGAAGGATGGTGAGCGAGAGATCGGTCATGTCGGCATGCGTCTTCGAGCGAAGTGGTTTCAGGTTCGCGTCAGGAAAACGCGTCAATGCGAGATGCGGGATAACATCTCAGACGGCCGCGGTCCATCGGCCTCGTGGGCGATAACACCGTGTGCCGGGCCGCGGCTGAGGACGGCCGCGAACAGCAGCGTCCAGAGCGACAGCATCAGGATCGGGATGACATAGTACTGCGTGAAGACCGGATGCGTGGCAAAGAACGCCAGATTCAGCGCGAGATTGCCGGCCACCAGCAACGCGAGTTTCCTGACGCCGCCAGGGCCGGCGAAGCGCCACAACAGCGCGGTCCCGACGCAGGCGATCACGATCAACGGGAATTGCGTGTCGCGGAGATAGGCCAACAGCACGGCCGGGTCGAGGCTCCGCGGGGCCGTATCCTGGCCGCCATAGGCCGAGACCAGTGGATTGCCTGAGTTGACCAGGTTCGCCGCGAACACCGGCAACAGCCCGACGAGGAACGAAAGGCCGAGCGCGAGTCCTGAAACGAACGTCTCGCGGGTACGCCAGATCAGGAACGACAATCCGAAGAACAGGAAATAGCCGGCCGACAGAACCACGTTGGCGATCCGAAAGCTCGCGGACAGGCCGAGCAGCACGCCGACGGCAGCGACTATCAGCAGGCGGCGCCGGCCTTCATCGACGAACAGTCTTGCGGTGAACAGACCCGCCAGCGCGCAGACGACCATGGTCGGCGCCATCGAATAGCTCGCCTTGGTCGGATTGATCATGAAGTAGATCGAGAGCGCGCCGAGCGATGCGGCGAGCGTCAAGCCGACCTTCTCCTGCGCCCGCCACAGGCCGAACAGCGCAAGGCCTGCGACGATCGCGTTGGCCAGCATATAGAGCGGAACGACCTGGAACCCCTCCGGGAACAGCGCCAGCACGAAGCCCGTGCCCGGCGGCGGCGTCATCACCCATTTGCTGCCGTCAGCAGTCTGGGTGTGGCAGGGTGCCCGCGTCGGTTCGTTCCAGTTCGGAAAATCGATACTTCGCAACTTGGCCGCGAGATAGCCGTCGGTTTCACGGGCGAGACTGGTGTCGAGCCCTTGCCAGCCGAAGCGCTGGAACAGATGCGCCTGCCTGAGATAGCAGATGTCGTCATAGACGCCGCGGCTCTCGCTCCAGTGCGAGATCAGCCTGATGTTGCTGGCCAGAATTGCCAGGAACACAATTGAAAAAAATACTTTAACAGCTCTCATCGGCATTCGCCGGGCGGCCCCACACAGCTTGAAATGGCCCGCCGCCTGTACAGGAAAAGCACCGGCAAGTATAGCAAAGTGGGGATTCTGGAGGTGAGGCAGACGTGGCCGATACGGGACTGGGCTTGGGTTCAACTGACGCGTACCGCAACGGTGCTGCCGCACCGCAGCAGGGCACGTCGCGAGTCCTCATCATCATTCCCTGCTTCAACGAGGAGGCCTCGGTCGGCGGCCTCCTGAGCGAGATTGCGGCGACCGGTCGCGGCTACCACACCCTGGTCGTCGACGACGGCTCGTCGGACGCGACGTCCGCGGTGGCAAGCTGCCGCTCGCCGGTCGCCCGCCTCGCGCAGAATCTCGGCATCGGCGGCGCCGTGCAGACCGGCATCAAATACGCGGCGCGTCAGGATTTTGATTTCTGCATCCAGATCGACGGCGACGGGCAGCATGATCCGCGCGCCATCGAGACGCTTCTGGAGGCCTATCGCAACGACCCGACCAACATCACCATCGGAAGCCGCTTCATCGACCATGCCGGTTTCTGCTCCACGCGCATGCGGCGCGCCGGCATCAGGCTGATCGTGCTCGCGCTCAACGGCCTGTTCAGCGGCGGCCGCATCACCGATCCGACCAGCGGCATGCGCTTGCTCGACCGTTCCGCCATCGCCTTCTTTGCAAAAGCGTATCCGACGGATTTTCCGGAGCCGATCTCGCTGGCCTGGGCCATGCGCGCAGGCCTCACGGTCAGCGAAGTTCCGGTCGAGATGCGGGCGCGGGAGACCGGCGTCAGCTCGATCGACGGATTGAAGTCGGCGAGCTACATGATCCGCGTGCTCGGTTATATCCTGCTCGCGCGCCTCGTGAGGGCGTCATGACGCCGAGCATCCCCGCCCCGATTTGTGGTCTCATCATCTCGTCGAACATTCTGAGGAGGCAGCCGTGACAGATGCCCTTCCAAGTCCGGAGACGGTCGTCGTCATCTCCGCCTTTGCGCTGATCTACATGCTGGTGCTGCTGCGCAAGACGATGCAGGGCAAGTTCGATCTCTATGACTTCCTGATGCTGTCCATGGTGGCGATCATCCCCGCGGGCTTCACGCTGTTTCCGACACTGGCCTATCTCGTCAGCCATCTGACCGGCGTCGTGTTTCCGTTCGTCGTGATGTTCGGCGCCCTGTTCCTGGTGGTGTTCGCGTTCATGCACAACATGACGGCGCGACTGCACAGGCTGGAGCGGCAGAACTGCGCGCTGATCCAGGAGCAGAGCCTGCTGGTGCTGGAGTTGCAGGCGAAGCAGGGCCGTCAGGGCGTCGAGTCATGACCGCGTAGCCGAGGAAATCCAGCGTCGTCGCGAGGCAAAGACAGGGAGAGCGGGCATGCTGAAGAACGCGAGGGTGGCAACCCGGCTTCCGGCCAAAGACCTCGACCGCGCGCGGGCGTTCTATTCGGAAAAGCTCGGGCTCGAGCCGGTCGAACAGCGCGAGGGTGGGCTCCGCTACGTCTGTGCGGCCGGCGAGTTTGCGATATTCGTCTCGGCCGGCACGCAATCCGGCACGCACACGCAGATGGGGTGGGAAGTCGAGGATATCGAGGCAACCGTTCGCGAACTTCGCACACGCGGCGTCGCGTTCGAGGACTATGATTTGCCCGGCTTGAAGACCGTCGATGGAATTGCGGAGATCGCGGGAAACTATCCGAGCAAGGGTACTGGTGAGCGGGGCGCCTGGTTCCGCGACAGCGAAGGTAACTTGCTGGGGATCGGGCAGCCGGTTCGGGCTTGAGGATTCGGCCGGATCGCTTCAACGTCAGATCGCTTCAACGCCAAATCTCCTCACCGCCACGTCGCGGTCGGCGGCTTGCCATCCAGCACTTCCGCGAGCCTTTGCCGCGTGCCGTGCGTGGTGCCCTCGGGCAGCGCATTGATCGCGAAGAATCCGCATTCGACGATCTCGTGGTTGGGCTCAGGGACGCGATCCTGCTTGAACTGCCTGACCACGTAGACCGCGACGTGGTCGCGGCGGGAGACGTGGCTGTTGAGGAAGATGCCGTGCAGCACCGCGTCACCGGTGAGATCGATGTCCCCTTCCTCCTTGAGCTCGCGCCGCATCGCCTGCTCCATGGTCTCGCCGAGATCGACGCCGCCGCCGGGCAGATACCAGCCGGTGACGTAGCTGTGCCTGACCAGGAACACCCGGTTCTCGGAATCAAGCACCACGGCGCGGACGCCGAGCGTCATGCCGCGGACAAGCAGGAAATAGGCGTGGAAGATTCGCCGCAGCAGCGGTTCGAATGTCCGTCGGACGCTGTTCAGACGATCCCCCATCAGGCTCCCAAGAAAACTCCCGAGAAGACTCCCAAGAGGCCCCTGCCCGGGCCCCGCTTGCACAGTCCTCGCGACCTTGCCATTACAGCGGACGAATAGCGAGGCAATCGCGCGCCATGGCCCCCTTCACGCTCGCCCATCTGTCCGACCCGCATCTGCCGCCGTTGCCGAAGCCACGGCTGATCGAGCTCGCGGGCAAGCGCGCGCTCGGCTACGTCAACTGGACGCGCAACCGCCACAAGTACCAGCGCCGCGAGGTGCTCGACGCGCTCGTCGCCGACGTCCAGGCGCAGACGCCCGACCACATCGCGGTCACAGGCGATCTCGTCAATCTGGCGCTGGAGGCGGAGTTCGCGCCGGCGCGCGCCTGGCTCGACGGCGTCGGTCCGCCCGACCGCGTCACCACCATTCCCGGCAATCATGATGCCTATGTCCAAGCCACCTCTCACCGCTTCGGCGAGACCTTTGCACCCTATCTTGCGGGCGACGACGGCAGCATCGGCTTTCCTTCGCTGCGCCGGCGCGGGCCGCTCGCGCTGATCAGCCTGTCCACGGCGGTGCCGACCCTGCCGCTGATGGCGACGGGCACGCTCGGCCGCGATCAGCTCGCATCCCTCGAAGCGGTCCTCGACCGCGTCGCCGCCGAGGACGCCTTCCGCGTGCTGCTGGTGCATCATCCCCTGAAGTCCGGCGCGCGGCAGAAACGGATGACCGATGCGGGTGCGCTGCTGGCACTGATCAAGCGTCACGGCGTCGAGCTGATCCTGCACGGGCACGACCACATTCATTCGACGATGTGGTTCGAGGGCCCCAACGGCAACATCCCCGCGGTCGGCGTGCCGTCGGCCTCCGCGCTCGCCCACGGGCGCTACCCGGCGGCAGCGTATAACCTGTTCACGATCGAGAAAGACAATGCCGGCTGGCGCTGCGAGCAGACGGTGCGGGGCCTCGGGTCCGGATTTCAGATCCGGCAGATCAAGCAGGCAAGGTTGATCTAGTTCGCCGTCATTGCGAGCCAACGGGTCCGCGCGAAGCGCGGCCCGATGACAGGCTCCGCGAAGCAATCCAGAGTTTCTCCGCGGAAAGATTCCTGGATTGCTTCGCCGCGCTCGCAATGACGACGGCGAGCGTCTCACCAGCTCCGCAGGGCCGCCAGCACGGCGAGGCCGAACAAGGCGGCCGCGCCGAAAATGAATCCGAACGCGAACGGCCAGAGGCGCGAGCGGCGCGGCGGCTCGGCGGCCGCGGGCTTCGGCTCTGATGGCACCACCATGGCGTGCTCGCGTTCGATCATGCGGCGGGCGACGTAGTCCGTCACGGCTTCGGCGATCATTGCGGTGTCGTGCGATTCGGCGAGCACGATGCGGCCGAAGCGGGTGTCCTGGACGAAGCGGTACATCCGCTTGTCGCGCCCCATCATGATGTGTGCGACGACATCGATCCAGAGCCTGGGCGTATCGCCCTGGCTGATGCCGCGATCGAACAGGTCGATCTGGTCGGGCACCTGCGCGAACAGGGGATCGAGCGCGTCGTTGAGGATCTCCAGCCGCGCCACCTCTGCGTCGCGCAAATCGACCACCACACCGGTCCGGTCGGCGGCCTCGATCCGTGCGCGCAGCAGCGCGTCGCGCAGCCGTACCGGGCGCGGCTGGCTGGGATGGGTCCCGCTGGTCTCAGGCTCTGACATTGTCGGCCTCGTCCTCGACTTTCCTTCATTAACCTATCAGCAACCACACCCTCCGCAAAGGGTCCACAATTCCAGAGACTTACGGCGCCCACAGCCGATTGACCTGTGCCAAAAACAGACGATCCCACCCGGCTTGCGCCGGATGGGACCCTCCGTCCTTGGACGTCTTCTTAGTTCAGATTGTCAGGCCGAGACCCGTGACGGCTCTTCCACGATCGAGAAGCGGACGCCGGCCTTGTGGCGGTTCTCCTCCGAGACCGAGCGCCAGGCATCCTCGGCTTCCTTGCGGGTCTTGAACGGACCCTGCACCTGGGCCGAGCCTTCCACGAGCTTGTGGAAGTTCATCGAACCGAACTCGCCGCCGATCACCCAGAAATTGCTGCCTTTGGTCATTGTCAGTCTCCTGTCGAATAGCGTGGTACGTTAGCCGAACTGGTTCATCGTATTGTGGGCGCCGCCCGCCTTCAGGGCAGCCTCGCCGGCGAAGTATTCCTTGTGGTCGTCGCCGATGTCGGAGCCGGCCATGTTCTGATGCTTGGCGCAGGCGATGCCCTGGCGGATCTCGGCGCGCTGCACGTTCTTCACGTAGCCGAGCATGCCCTGGTCGCCGAAATATTCCTTCGCCAGATTGTCGGTCGAGAGCGCCGCGGTGTGGTAGGTCGGCAACGTGATCAGGTGATGGAAGATGCCGGCACGCTTGGCTGAATCGGCCTGGAAGGTGCGGATGCGCTCGTCGGCTTCCTTCGCCAGCGGCGTATCGTCGTATTCCGGCTTCATCAACTCGGCGCGGTTGTACTTGCTGACGTCCTGGCCGGCTTCCTTCATTGCGTCGTAGACCTGCCAACGGAAGTTGAGGGTCCAGTTGAACGACGGCGAGTTGTTGTAGGCCAGCTTCGCGTTCGGAACCACCTTGCGGATGCGATCGACCATCTTGGCGATCTGCTCGATATGCGGCTTCTCGGTCTCGATCCAGAGCAGGTCGGCGCCGTTCTGCAGCGAGGTGATGCTGTCGAGCACGCAGCGGTCTTCGCCAGTACCGGGACGGAACTGGTAGAGATTGGAGGGCAGCCGCTTCGGACGCATCATCTTGCCGTTGCGGTTGATGATGACGTCACCGTTGCGGGCGTTCTCCGGCGTGATTTCCTCGCAATCGAGGAAGCTGTTGTACTGATCGCCGAGGTCGCCGGGCTTGTGGCTGACGGCAATCTGCTGCGTCAGGCCGGCGCCGAGCGAGTCGGTACGGGTCACGACGACGCCGTCTTCGATGCCGAGCTCGAGGAAAGCATGGCGGCAGGCGCGGATCTTCGCCAGGAACACCTCGTGCGGCACGGTGACCTTGCCGTCCTGGTGGCCGCACTGCTTCTCGTCCGAGACCTGGTTCTCGATCTGGAGCGCGCAGGCGCCCGCTTCGATCATCTTCTTGGCGAGCAGATAGGTCGCCTCCGCGTTGCCGAAGCCCGCGTCGATGTCGGCGATGACGGGCACGACATGGGTCTGGAAGTTGTCGATCTTCTCGATCAGCTCCTTCTCCCTGGTCTTGTCGCCTTCCTCGCGCGCCTTATCGAGGCTGCGGAAGATGTCGTTCAGCTCGCGCGAGTCGGCCTGACGCAGGAAGGTGTAGAGCTCCTCGATCAGCGCGGGCACCGAGGTCTTCTCGTGCATCGACTGGTCGGGCAGCGGGCCGAATTCGGAGCGCAGCGCCGCGATCATCCAGCCGGACAGGTACAGATAGGTGCGATCGGTCTTGCCGCCGAAGTGCTTCTTGACCGAGATCAGCTTCTGCTGGGCGATGAAACCGTGCCAGCAGCCCAGTGACTGCGTGTATTTGGTCGGATCGTTGTCATAGGCGGCCATGTCGGTCCGCATCAGCGCCGCGGTGTAGCGAGCGATGTCCAGACCGGTCTTGAAGCGGTTCTGCAGGCGCATGCGCGCGACGGCCTCGGCGGACACCCCGTTCCAGGTCGGCTGGGTCTTGAGGAGCGCCTGGGCTGCCTCGATCTCGCTCTGATACGAGGCCGGGCTCTGCAGGGCGTTGATGCCACGGGGCTGGTAATTCATCTGCTCGATCCTTTCGCTGATGACAACTCAACTTGTCATCGACATTTTTGACAGTGCATTGCGAAATGCGTGTCATGAGCTAAACGCCAGAAAGCGAAGTTCGTACAGAGGCCTTGTATTCGAATGGTGATGTCATGTAACATCAGAACATGTAATAGATGTTATTTTGTAAATCTTGTAAAGAATATAGGTCAATAAGACTGTCCTTGATGCGCTTGTCGTACCCTTGGGAGATCAGAAAATGCCCGCCGTCTCTGGGAAAAAGCTGTTCGTCGGCCCGCGCTTCCGGCGGATCCGGCAGCAATTGGGGCTGTCGCAGACCCAGATCGCCGAGGGGCTCGGGATCTCGCCGAGCTACGTCAACCTGATCGAGCGTAACCAACGCCCGGTGACGGCGCAGATCCTGCTGCGGTTGGCCGAGACCTATGACCTCGACCTGCGCGACCTCGCGACCGCCGACGAGGACCGCTTCTTCGCCGAGCTGAACGAGATCTTCTCCGATCCGCTGTTCCGCCAGATCGACGTTCCCAAGCAGGAACTGCGCGACCTTGCCGAACTCTGTCCCGGCGTCACCCATGCGCTGCAACGGCTCTATGCCGCCTATGCCGAGGCCCGCCAGGGCGAGACCTTGGCCGCGGCGCACATGGCTGACCGCGACGTCGGCACGCGCTATGAGGCCAATCCCGTCGAGCGCGTGCGCGAGCTGATCGAGGCCAACCGCAATTATTTTCCGGAGCTGGAGCAGGCCGCGGAGACTCTTCGCGACGAACTGAACGTGCCGGCCGAAGGGCTCTATGCCGCGCTCGCCGCACGCCTGCGCGAAAAGCATTCGATCCAGACCCGCATCATGCCGGTCGACGTGATGCGCGAGACGCTCAGGCGTTTCGACCGCCATCGCCGCCAGCTCTTGATCTCCGAGCTGGTCGATCCGCCGGGCCGCGCCTTCCAGCTCGCCTTCCAGCTGGGCCTGGGCGAATGCGCGCAAGCCCTGGAGACCATCATCGGCCGTGCCGGCCCGCTCGACGACGCGCCGCGCCGCCTGTTCCGCATCACGCTCGCCAACTATTTTGCGGCGGCCGTGATGATGCCCTACCCGGCCTTCCTCGCCGCGGCGGAGGCCTTGAACTACGACATCCACGTGCTGGCGCAGCGCTTCAATTCCGGCTTCGAGCAGGTCTGCCATCGCCTCACCACGCTGCAACGGCCGAACGCGCGCGGCATTCCGTTCTTCCTGCTGCGCGTCGACAATGCCGGCAACGTGTCGAAACGCTTTTCCTCCGGCACGTTCCCGTTCTCGAAATTCGGCGGCACCTGTCCGTTGTGGAACGTGCACTCGACCTTCGACACGCCGGATCGCCTGTTGAAGCAGGTGATCGAGCTGTCCGACGGCACGCGCTATTTCTCGATCGCACAGATGGTGCGCCGCCCCGTCGCGCCGCATCCGCTGCCGCAGCCGCGCTTCGCCATCGGCCTCGGCTGCGAGATCCGTCACGCCGCCCGCCTCGTCTACGCCTCCGGCCTGGATCTGGAGAAAACGGAGGGCACGCCGATCGGCGTCAACTGCCGCCTCTGCGAACGCGAAAACTGCGCCCAGCGCGCCGAGCCGCCGATCACGCGCACGCTGATTTTGGATGAGACGACAAGACGGGTGAGCTCTTTCGCGTTCTCGAACGCACGGGAGTTGTGAGCGGCACGGCTACGCCTTTGGCGGAAGGCGCAAGCCACACCCACCGCTGTCATGCCCCGCGAAAGCGGGGCATCCAGTACGCCGCGGCTTATCGGTTCGATCACAGCCGTCTCGGAGTACTGGATCGCCCGGTCAAGCCGGGCGATGACAGTTGAGTGTGAGGCGAGAGCGATCCGTCCAACTACGCCAGCGTATGCACGATCACCGGCCCGGCTGCGGCGCTCGCATGCCCTGCAAGCAGCGGCCCCAGATCCTTCTCGATCCAGGCGATCGCGCGCCGGTTCGCCTCCTCCGCCTGCTCGAACTTGTCGAAAATGGAGATCGCGGTGACCGTGTCGTCGCCGGCATAGACGACGTAGTAGGCACGGAAACCGTCGACGTCGCTGATGATCGGAACGGCGCCGTCCTTGATGCGGCGCGCCAGCTCTTCGGCGCTCCCGCTTTTCGCCTTGGCCTGACGGATGGCGGCATACATGGCATCCTCCTCCGGCTATTGCTGTCGGGCATGTGCCCGGCTTCGATCCTACGCCGAAGCGCGCGACCAATCCACGCTTGGTTAACCCGGCACTAATCCGTCTCCGCGATCTGCAACCAACGGTTAAGCACGCCTCAACATCGGTGCCTTAGTCTCGCCCCACTCACTTTTCGCAAACGGCGACGGCCTATTCTGCCGGGTGAAGTGACATCAGGGGGTTCATCATGCGCGTTGCGCTGCTGCTGACCGCGACCGTTGTGGGCGCGCTCTTCGCCAATCCATCCCATGCCGGAGCGCTCGACGCGTCGGCCGGGGCAGCGCAGGCGCTGCCGCCGGGCTTCCAGAGCTACCGCGGCTACATGTTCGACCTGACGGAGAATTCCGAGCGCAAGGACGTCGACAAGCTCACCGACAATCTGAAGCAGCAGATCGACGTCGTCGAAGCTTCCGGCCTGTCGCCGCGCGTGCTGCGCTTCTTCCACACCGTTCCGATCGTCGCGAGCGAGCTCGCCTGCCTCGACGAAGGCGCCGCGACCGCATGCTACGGCCGGGTCACGCCGGACATCCAGCGCACCGCACCCCGGACGCTGACGGTCTGGGACCCCGACAAGCAGCGCTGGACCAATCCGAACGCCGTCGACCTCGCGGTCGATTCGGGCCTCGGCGTGATCATGCTGCGGCCGGACATGATGCGCTACGAGAAGGAAGCCGTGCTGCTGCACGAGCTGCTGCACGCCTATCACGCGCGGCTGTTGCCGGACGGCTACGCCAACAAGGGCGTGATCGGCTATTACGCCCTTGCCAAGTCCAAGGATATGTTACCCAAGGAATCCTATGCGATGAAGAATCCCATGGAATTCTTTGCCGTGACCGCCAGCATCTTCCTGGCCGGCAAGAGCGAATTCCACGACCCGAAGTCGCGCGAGGCGCTCAAGGAGAAGATGCCGGACTATTACAAATATCTGGTCGGCGTGTTCGGCTTCGACCCCGATCCGGCACCGGCGAGCGGACCGGTTGCCTCGCTGAAATAAGGCGTCTGCGCCAAGCCACCCCGGAAAGCCGCGCAAAAATGCGCGGCTTTTTTGGTTTGGTAACCGGAAGCTGCGGATGACGCACCGCCGGGAATTGCCAAGGCGGGGCCCGATCTGCATAGTCCCGCCCGCATCGATACCGTTTTAAGAGGATAGAACAACATGGCGGACGCCGACCTGGATGTCGTGATCCGGCAACTGGCCAGACAGCTGCATACGGGCCTTTTGACCCGCGCCAAGGAGCGCCGGGATCGCTTCAACGGCCTTGCGGCCAAGGCCAAGGGCAAGGAGACCGGCGACCGCTTCAAGATGATGGCCAAGGCCACGATGGAGCAGGCCACCGCCGCCGCCAAGCGCCTCCAGATGTCCGCCGACAACGTCGCCGACAGCTACGCCCGCTCGATGCGCCTCGTCGCCAGCACGCCGATCCCGGCGAAGGTGGAGAAGAAGGCGAAGGAGAAGCCGGTGAAAAAGGCGAAGAAGGCCAAAGCCAAGAAAGCGAAGTAAGCGCGCACTTTCTTCCTTCTCCCCTTGTTGTGGAGAAGGTGGCATAGGCGGCCTTCGGTCGCCGTTCTTAAGAACGCCGAAGCGAAGCTTCGGCTATGGCGCCGGATGAGGGGTTCTAGCCGCGTACTCGTCTGCGAGAGGATCAATCGTGGAGAGATACCCCTCACCCGTCTCGCCGCTATCGCGGCGAGCCACCCTCTCCCGCAAGGGGAGAGGGTTGCAGCGGCGAATGCGGCTCTAGATATCTCTACCGCCTCGGCGCGGGCGCCTGGTTCGGCTCGGCGCTCGCGAGCTCGGCGAGCTTGGCGCGGGCTGCGTCGCGGGTGCGGCCGTCCTTGCCGGCCGGCAGCGCGAGAGCCGCTTCGAAATCGGCGCGTGCGTCGTCGGCCTGGCCGCGGGCGAGGAATGCAAGGCCGCGGTCGAGGCGGGCCTGCGCATCCGACGGGTCGAGACGGACCGCCGTGTTGTAGCTCAGGATCGCGCGATCGAGATCGCCGGTGGCGGCGAGCGCGAGACCGCGCTGGTGATAGGGCGCGGCGTGCCTGGGATCATGTGCGATCGCCTCGTCGTAATCCTCGATGGCAAGCTCCAGGTCGCCGTTCTGCCGGCGCGCCTGCGCCCGGTCGCGATACAGCGAGGCGCGGTTGGGATTGAGGTGGATGGCCTCGTCGAAATCCGCGATCGCCCGCCGCCAGTCGCCGTGGCGCAACGCGATCCGTCCGCGCCCTTCATATGCGAACGCGATCAGCGATCCCCGCAGCGGCGAGAATCCGATCACCGCCGAGCAGATGTCGGGCTCGTCCTCGTCCCCGCAATTGACGACCGTGTGCGTGGACAGGCCAATGAGCACGCCCAGGACGATCAACAATGGTACCGCAGCTTTGGTCATCTTCGACCGTGGCAGGCAGAGGACCGGCCACGCATCCCCTTTCGAAGGAACAGTCTCGCCATGGTGTTAACACCGGCCGGGACCATCCTGTGTGCGCCAGGTCACAAAAGCTGGTCACAAAGCCGGGCGCGATTCCGGCCGGTTCCGCATCAGCCCCAAGGGCCACGGGAAGGACCAGGTGAAGGGCCGCGTGAGGACGACTGCCCCCACGGGCTCCGCGGCGGATAGTTTTCGTTGGCACCGACCGACGGAGATGCCTGCGCGCCGAGCTCGGCCGCGAGCTGCTGGAGCGCCGCGATACGGTTCTGCGTCGAAGGATGGGTGGCGAACAGATTGTCCACACCATGGCCCGACAGCGGGTTGATGATGAACATGTGCGCGGTCGCAGGGTTTCTCTCGGCATCGTAGTTCGGGACCTGATGCGCGGCGCCTTCGATCTTCAGCAGCGCCGACGCCAGCCACATCGGCTGGCCCGCAATGCGCGCGCCGAGATTGTCCGCGGCATATTCGCGGGTACGGCTGATCGCCATCTGCACCAGCATGGCGCCGATCGGGGCGAGGATCATCATCAGGATCGAGCCGACGATGCCGGGGCCGTTGTTGTCGCGATGGCCACCGAAGAACATGCCGAACTGCGCCAGCATCGAGATCGCGCCGGCAATGGTCGCGGTAACAGTCATCAGCAGCGTGTCGTGATGCTTGATATGTGCGAGCTCGTGCGCGATCACGCCGGCAAGCTCCTCGCGGCTGAGCTGATGCACAAGGCCGGTGGTGACGGCGACCGCGGCATTCTGCGGGTTGCGCCCGGTCGCGAACGCGTTGGGCTGCGCCTCGTCCATTACGAACACACGCGGCATCGGCAGCGAGGCGCGGCCCGCAAGCTCGGCGACGAGCCCGACCAGCTCCGGCGCGCTGGCGCGGTCGACCTCGTGGGCGCCGTACATGCGGAGCACCATGCGGTCGGAGTTCCAGTAGGTGAAGAGATTGGTCGCGGCGGCAATGACGAGCGCGATCATGGCGCCGGTGGCGCCGCCGATCAGATAGCCGACGCCCATGAACAGGGCGGTGAGGCCGGCGAGCAGCATTGCGGTACGCAGATAGTTCATGGCCGTCTCCCAAGGCGGCCGCAGGCGAGCCATCGGCCGGCGCTATTCAGGTAGGGATGACCCCGGCCCGGGTGCAAGGTTTCAAGGTGCGTCGCGGGGCCGCGGCTATGCCCAACATTGCATTTCCGTCATGGCCGGGCTTGTCCCGCCTGCGCGGCCGAAGCCGCTTCGGCGCGGCGAAGGCCCGGGCATCCACGTTCTTCCTCTACCCAAGGCCCGAAAGGCGTGGATGGCTGGGACAAGCCCGGCCATGACGAAGGGATGGTTTGAGGCGCTCAATTCACTTAAGCTTTAGCAAGATTCCACACGCGCCCTTCTCCCCGCCGGAAACCTCATGCTCCAGACCCGATTTGCGATCGCGGCCGCCGCTCTGCTCGCCTTCGCCCTCCCCGCCTCCGCCCAGTTCGCGCCACCACCCGCCAAGCCCATCGCGCCCAAAGCCACAACCCCGTCGCCGCGCGCGGCCTCGTGCCACAATGGCGCGAGCTTCGATCGCTTCCTGGCCGACGTGAAAAAGCAGGCCGTTACCGCCGGCGTGTCGCAGCGGACGATATCGGAAGCCTCGCCCTACCTCGTCTACGACCAGGGCATCGTCAATCGCGACCGCGGCCAGCGCGTGTTCGGCCAGCTCTTCACCGAATTTGCCGGCCGCATGGCCGCGCCCTATCGCATGCAGAACGGCCAGCAGCACATCAAGAGCCACGCGGCTGCGTTCGCACGCGCCGAAAAGGAATACGGCGTGCCGCCGGCGGTGATCGCCGCGTTCTGGGGCCTCGAGAGCGATTTCGGCGTCAACATGGGCAATCTGCCGACGCTGAAATCGTTGGTGTCGCTGGCCTATGACTGCCGCCGCTCGGAGATGTTCGTGAACGAGACCATCGCCGCGCTGAAGATCATCGACCGTGGCGATCTTACACCCGACGAGATGGTCGGCTCCTGGGCCGGCGAGCTCGGGCAGACGCAATTCCTGCCCGTGCATTACGTCAACTACGCCGTCGACTATGACGGCGACGGACGGCGCGATCTCTTGCGCAGCGAGGACGACGTGATCGGCTCGACCGCGAACTACATCGCCAACGGATTGAAGTGGCGGCGCGGCGAGCCGTGGCTCGAAGAGATCAAGGTGCCGCAAAACCTACCATGGGATCAGACCGACCTCACGGTGCAGCAGCCGCGCTCGAAATGGGCGCAGTTGGGGGTCACCTATCCCGACGGCCGGCCGCTGCCGAACGACAATCTCGCGGCGTCCGTGCTGCTGCCGATGGGACGCTTTGGTCCGGCCTTCATGGCATATGCGAATTTCGCGGCTTACACCGAGTGGAATAACTCGCTGATCTATTCGACCACCGCGGGTTATCTCGCCACCCGCATCGCGGGCGCGGCTCCGATGCGCAAGCCGGCCCAACCGGTCGCGCAACTGCCGTTCAACGAGCTGAAGCAATTGCAGCAGCTCTTGGTCCAGGCCGGCTTCAACGTCGGCAAGGTCGACGGCGTGCTGGGCCAGCAGAGCCGCGCCGCCGTGAAGGCGATGCAGATCAAATACGGCCTGCCCGCCGATTCCTGGCCGACCGCCGAGCTGCTCGCGCGGATGCGCGGCGGCACGGCCCAGGCGCAGCCGGCGGGGATGATCCGGTAGAATTTTCGCACCGCACAAGCCGCTCTCGCGATTGTAATTTTCCGTGATGCTCCCATGTGAGTGGCTCAGGTTTCTCCTGAGATTTCCCATTCACAAGCGAGCATCACATGTCCTTCCACGACGCCGTCGTCCCCGCGTACTTGCAAATGCTGAACAGCCTGACCGGCCTGCTCACCAAAGCCGAGGCGCATTGCGCGGCCAAAAAGATCGACCCGGGCGTCCTGCTCGGCTCGCGCCTCTTCCCGGACATGCTGCCGCTGTCGAAGCAGATCCAGCTCGCCAGCGATTTCGCCGCCAAGGGCTGCGCCAGGCTGACCCATAGCGAGGTGCCTTCGATGCCCGACACGGAAAAGACGTTTGAGGAGCTGAAGCAGCGGCTCGCCAAGACGATCGACTACGTGAAATCGTACAAGCCGGAGCAGTTCGAAGGCGCCGACACCAAGGACGTGACCTTCCCGGCGGGCCCGGACCGGACCATCACGCTCAAGGGCCAGCAGTTCTTCAGCGGGGTCTCGCTGCCGAACTTCTATTTCCACGCCACCACCGCTCACGGCATCATGCGTCACAACGGCGTCGAGATCGGCAAGCGCGATTTCCTCGGCGCGAACTGAGGGATCGCAGGCCATGGCAGCGCAAATCCGCTGTCATGGCCGGGATTGCACATGAATCCTGCTACGCGGACCGGGCCGCGTAGCTCGCCCGCACTTTCCGTATGGCTCCTCCCTTGCGCCTGATGTCGCGATGCACAAGTGTTCGTGATCTCTCACCGCCTGGAAGCATTCCCATGAGCCGCCCGACCAAATTGCTAGAGACCTACAAGCTCGGCCCGATCACGCTGGCCAACCGCCTCGTGATGGCGCCGCTGACGCGCAACCGCGCCGCGCCCGGCACGTTCGTGCCGAGCCCTCTTGCCGCCGATTATTACGGCCAGCGCGCTTCCGCAGGTCTCCTGGTCACCGAAGCGAGCCAGATCTCACAGCAGGGCCAGGGCTACCAGGACACGCCCGGCATCTACAGCAAGGACCAGGTCGCCGGCTGGCGCAAGGTCACCGACCGCGTGCATGAGCGCGGCGGCAAGATCTTCATCCAGCTCTGGCATGTCGGCCGTATCTCGCATGTCGATCTCCAGGCCAATGGCGCAGCCCCGGTGGCGCCGAGCGCGATCCGCGCCAAGGGCAAGACCTTCGTCAACGGCACCTTCGCCGACGTCTCCGAGCCCCGCGCGCTCGAGCTCTCCGAACTTCCCGGCATCATCGACGATTTCAAGCGCGCCACGAAGAATGCGCTCGAGGCCGGTTTCGACGGCGTCGAGATCCACGGCGCCAACGGCTATCTGCTCGACCAGTTCGCGAGGGACGGCGCCAACAAGCGCACCGATGCTTACGGCGGCTCCATCGAAAACCGCGCGCGGCTGATGCTCGAGGTCTCCAGGGCCGTTGCCGCCGAGGCCGGCGCCGACCGCACCGGCATCCGCATCTCGCCGGTGACGCCGGCCAACGACCTCTCCGACTCCAATCCGCAGGCCTTGTTCGATCACATCGTCGACGGCCTCAACGCACTCAAGCTGATCTATCTACACGTTGTCGAAGGCGCCACCGGCGGCCCGCGCGACATCGCCCCGTTCGACTATGCGGGCCTGCGCAAGCGCTTCACCGGCGCCTACATCGCCAACAACGGCTACGACTTCGATCTCGCCACCAAGGTGCTGGACGCGAACGCGGCCGATCTCATCGCCTTCGGCAAGCCGTTCATCTCCAACCCCGACCTCGTCGAGCGGCTGAAGACGGGCGCGACGCTGAACGATTGGGACAAGAACACGTTCTACGGCGGCGGCGCGAAGGGGTACACGGATTACCCGACGCTCGCGACCGAGCCGGCGGAGTAATTTCCTCTCCACACATGACGCTGTCATGCCCCGCGAAGGCGGGGCATCCAGTACGCCGCGGCTCTTCGGTTCAATCACGACCGTCTCTGGAATACTGGATCGCCCGATCAAGTCGGGCGATGACAGCGAGTGTGTAGTCGGCACAATCGCCATTCTCGACATCCGCCAAAAAAAGGCCGGGATCGCTCCCGGCCTTTCGTATTTGACGACGCTATGCGCCGCTTACTTCGCTTCCGCGCGCTTGGGCGGGGATGCCGGCCACGACTTGATCAGCGTGTCGTAGTCGACCGTCTCACCCTTCGGCTTCTCGTTGGCGAGCTTGCGCTGCGGCGCGATGGTGCCGTCCTTCTGGGCCTTGGCGTACCAGTACTCGGCCGTCTCCTTCTTGTGCAGCTTCGGACCGCAGGCGCCCTGCACGCCGGACTTCTCGAGGCGCTCCATGACGGAGTCCTGAGCGGCCGCGAGTGCATCCATCGCGGCTTGCGGCGTCTTCGCACCGGACGACGCATCGCCGATGTTCTGCCACCAGAGCTGCGCGAGCTTCGGATAGTCAGGCACGTTGTTGCCGGTCGGGGTCCACTGCACGCGCGCGGGCGAGCGGTAGAACTCGATCAGGCCGCCGAGCTTCGGCGCACGCTCGGTGAACGACTTGTCCCAGATGTCGGATTCACGAATGAAGGTGAGACCGACATGGCTCTTCTTCAGCGACACCGTCTTGGAAACGATGAACTGGAGATAGAGCCAGGCCGCCTTGCGGCGGTCAGCCGGGGTCGACTTCAACAGCGTGAGCGAGCCGGCGTCCTGGTAGCCGAGCTTCATGCCTTCCTTCCAGTACGAGCCGTGCGGCGACGGAGCCATACGCCACTTCGGCGTACCGTCCGCGTTCATCACGGCGATGCCGGGCTTCACCATGTCGGCGGTGAAGGCGGTGTACCAGAACATCTGCTGGGCGATGTTGCCCTGCGCCGGCACGGGACCGGATTCGGAGAAGGTCATGCCCTGGGCCTGCGGCGGGGCATACTTCTTCATCCACTCCAGATACTTCGTGATCGAGTAGACCGCGGCCGGACCGTTGGTGTCGCCACCGCGATCGACCGAGGAGCCGACCGGACGGCAGCCTTCCATGCGGATGCCCCATTCGTCGACCGGCAGACCGTTCGGAATGCCCTTGTCACCGTTGCCGGCCATCGACAGCCAGGCGTCGGTGAAACGCCATCCGAGCGAGGGATCCTTCTTGCCATAGTCCATATGGCCGTAGACCTTGACGCCGTTGATCTCCTTGATGTCGTTGGTGAAGAACTCGGCGATGTCTTCATAAGCGGACCAGTTCACGGGCACGCCGAGCTCGTAGCCATACTTGGCCTTGAACTTGGCCTTGTAGTCCGGGTTGGTGAACCAGTCGTAGCGGAACCAATAGAGGTTCGCGAACTGCTGGTCGGGCAGCTGATAGAGCTTGCCGTCCGGCGCGGTGCCGAACGACTTGCCGATGAAGTCGTTGACGTCGAGCTGGGGATCGGTGACGTCCTTGCCCTCGCCGGTCATGTAGTCCGACAGTGCGATGGTCTGGCCGTAGCGGAAGTGCGTGCCGATCAGATCGGAATCGTTGATCCAGCCGTCATAGACGTTCTTGCCGGACTGCATCTGCGTCTGCAGCTTCTCGACGACGTCACCTTCCTGGATGATGTCGTGCTTGAGCTTGATGCCGGTGAGCTCGGAGAACGCCTTTGCCAGCGTCTGCGACTCGTATTCGTGGGTCGCGATGGTCTCGGAGACGACGTTGATCTCCATGCCCTTGAAGGGCTCGGCGGCCTTGGCGAACCACTCCAGCTCCTTCTTCTGCTCGTCCTTCGACAGCGTCGAGGGCTGGAATTCCGCAATCCACTTCTGGATCGCGGCGTCGTCGGCGGCGCGGACCGGCGCCGAGACGGCGAACGACACCGCAACGATGGCGGCGGCGCTGGACATGGTCAGAAAGCTATTCTTGGTCAATGGACCTTTCCTTCTCCTAAACTGTCGCATGTTGTTCCTCCGTTGCAGCGACAAAATTTTATACAGGCCCGGGTTGCCCCCGGATCTGGCCGTCCCTTCGCGAGCTTCAGACCGTGCGAAAAATGAGCACGGCCGTGGCCAGCGAAATTCCACTTGCGAGCCAGAGGCTCGAAATCTCAAAACCTTCCTCGCCGATCGGCAGGGTGGCGAGTGTATCGGTGCCGGCGAAGGCGATCCACAGAAGGTGAATGACGGCCGCCGTGATCAGGGAGATGAACAGGCGGTCGCCCCGCGTCGTCGGAATGCTGAGCACGCCGACGCGCTCGGCTTCCGGATTGACCGCGGCAAGGTACGTCATGACCGCGAGGGTGCAGGCGAGCGCCACGAAGAAGATCGCGGTCGGCAGCGTCCAGGCCATCCATGCAATAGATTCCATCGATGCCTCCCTAAACCCGACCGAGCGCGAAACCGCTCGCGATGTAATTGCGGACGAACCAGATCACGAGGGCGCCCGGGATGATGGTAAGCACGCCGGCTGCGGCCAGCAGGCCCCAGTCCATGCCCGCGGCCGATACCGTACGCGTCATGATCGCCGCGATCGGTTTGGCCTGCACCGAGGTCAGCGTCCGCGCAAGCAGGAGCTCGACCCAGGAGAACATGAAGCAGAAGAAGGCGGCGACGCCGATGCCGCTCGCGATCAGCGGCACCAAGATCCTGATGAAGAAGCGCGGAAAGGAATAGCCGTCGAGGAAGGCGGTCTCGTCGATCTCGCGCGGCACGCCGGAGACGAAGCCTTCGAGGATCCACACCGCCAGCGGAACGTTGAAGATGCAATGCGCGAGCGCGACCGCCCACGGCGTATCGAACAGGCCGATCGCCGAATAGAGGTTGAAGAACGGCAGCGCATAGACCGCCGCCGGGGCCATGCGGTTCGACAGCAGCCAAAAGAACAGGTGCTTGTCGCCGAGGAAGCGGTAGCGCGAGAACGCGTAGGCCGCGGGCAGCGCCACCGAGATCGAAATGATGGTGTTGATGACGACGTACTCGAGCGAGTTGATGTAGCCGGAATACCAGCTCTCGTCGGTGAAGATGCGCCTGTAGTGCTGCAGCGTCGGGGTATGCGGCCACAGCGTCATCGTCGAGACGATTTCCGCGTTGGTCTTGAAGCTCATGTTGACGAGCCAATAGATCGGCAACAGCAGGAAGATCAAAAACAGCCCCATGATGAGGCGGCGGCCGGGAATCGAATGCATCAGGCCA
Source organism: Bradyrhizobium sp. LA2.1 (assembly GCF_040547725.1). Lineage (NCBI taxonomy): Bacteria > Pseudomonadati > Pseudomonadota > Alphaproteobacteria > Hyphomicrobiales > Nitrobacteraceae > Bradyrhizobium > Bradyrhizobium sp. LA2.1. The sequence goes on along the minus strand of NZ_JBEPQI010000030.1, from coordinate 23,874 downwards.
CTCCTTCCTTCGGCTTGAGCGCGGGCGCAGGCTGGAGCGCGCCTGCGGGCTTGGGCGCCGCCGCCGGCTCCTTCTCCGCCTGTGCCTTACGCTCGACGCCGGCATTTGTCATGACGGTGTAAAAGATCCAGCAGACGATCAGGATGATCAGATTGTAGACCAGCGACAACGCGGCGGCCTTGCCGAGGTCGAACTGGCCGAGCGCGATCTTGACCAGCTCGATCGAGACGAAGGTGGTCGAGTTGCCAGGCCCGCCACCGGTGACCACGAAGGGCTCGGTGTAGATCATGAACGAGTCCATGAAGCGAAGCAGCACCGCGATCAGCAGAACGCGGTTCATCTTCGGCAATTGGATCGCCTTGAACACGGCCCAGCGCGAGGCGCCGTCGATTTGAGCTGCCTGGTAATAGGCCTCGGGGATCGACTTCAGGCCGGCATAGCAGAGTAGCGCAACGAGGCTGGTCCAGTGCCAGACGTCCATCACGATGACAGTGATCCAGGCGTCGACTGCGTTGGACACGTAGTTGTAGTCGAGGCCCATCGCATTGAGCGTATAGCCCATCAGACCGATGTCGGGCCGGCCGAAAATCTGCCAGATCGTGCCGACCACGTTCCACGGAATCAGCAGCGGCAGCGCGAGGATGACGAGGCAGGCCGCCACCGTCCAGCCCTGGCGTGGCATCGACAGCGCGACGACGATGCCGAGCGGCACCTCGATCGCGAGGATCACCATCGAGAAGAACAGATTGCGGCCGAGCGAGGCGAGGAAGCGGCCGCCGAGATCGGTCGAGGGATCGAGCAGCTCCTTGAACCAGCCGACACCGTTCCAGAAGAACTGGTTGTTGCCGAAGGTGTCCTGCATCGAATAGTTCACGACCGTCATCAGCGGCAGCACCGCCGAGAAGGCCACGACCAGGAACACCGGCAGCACCAGGAACCAGGCTTTTTGGTTGACGGTCTTGTCCATCAGGCGGCTCCCTCCACCAGAAGGCTGTCGGCATAGACGTGGACATGCGCCGGGTCGAATTTCAGCCCGGCGCTGCCGTCCGCGCTGGTGAAGCCCGCCGGCGCGCGCGCCGCGATCTTGGCCTCGCCGATGCGGACGCGCGCGAAGCGGATGCGGCCGAGGTCGTCGATGCGGTCGATCTTCGCACTGAGCAATCCGGGTGCGGGCGCGACGGCATCGACGAACTCCGGACGCACGCCGATCTCGATCTTGGCGCCGGCAGGCAGGCTGTCATAGCTGCGGTTGAGCGCGATGACATTCCCGCCGATGCGCGCCTCGCGCCCCTTCACCTCGGCCGGCAGGATGTTCATGCCGGGCGAGCCGATGAAATAGCCCACGAAGGTGTGCGCCGGCTTGTCGAACAGCTCGGCGGGCGTGCCGCTCTGCACCACGCGGCCGTCATGCATGACAACAACGGTGTCGGCAAAGGTGAGCGCCTCGGTCTGGTCGTGTGTGACGTAGATCATCGTCAGGTCGAGCTCGCGATGCAGCGCCTTCAGCTTGGAGCGGAGCTGCCATTTCAGCTCGGGATCGATCACGGTCAGCGGCTCGTCGAACAGCACGGCGGCGACGTCGGAGCGGACCAGGCCGCGGCCGAGCGAGATTTTTTGCTTGGCATCCGCCGTGAGGCGCGTCGCCTTGCGATTGAGATAGGGCTCAAGATCGAGCAGGCGGCCGATCTCGGCGACGCGCTTGTCGATCTCGGCCTTCGGCACGCCGCGGTTCTTCAGCGGAAACGCCAGGTTCTGCCCCACCGTCATGGTGTCGTAGATCACCGGAAACTGGAACACCTGGGCGATGTTGCGCTTCTGGGTTGACAGCGGTGTGATGTCCTGGCCGTCGAACAGGATTTTCCCCCGCGACGGCGTGATGATGCCGGAGATGACGTTGAGCAGCGTGGTCTTGCCGCAACCGGACGGGCCGAGCAGCGCGTAAGCACCGCCCTGCCGCCAGGTCATGGTCACCGGCTTCAGCGCAAAGCTGTCCTGCGGCGCATCGTTGCCGCCGTAAGAGTGGGCGAGATCGACGAGGTCAATGCGGGCCATGTCGCATCTCCCCCTTACGAGCTCGGCGCGGCGACCAGACGGTCGGCCGCGTCGAAGACGAAGATATCATTGGGATCGAGCACGGCATCGATGGTCTGGCCGGGCTCAAACTCGTGCACGCCGTGCAGCACTGCCACCCAGTTCGATCCGTCGCGGGTCAGGTGCACGAAACTCTCCGAACCGGTGATCTCGGTCACCGTCACCGTGGCGTGGAAGGCGTGGCGGTCGGTCTCGCCGTTGGCGAGGGCAAGCTGATGGGCGCGGAAACCGACGCGATAGGCGCCGTCGGCGAGCGATGAATAGAGCCCGGAGGCCGGCGCGGCGATGCCGCCCGCATATTGCACAGAGCCGTTCTTCTTCTCGATGCCGACGAGGTTGAGCGGCGGATCGGAGAACACCTGGGCGACCCGCAGCGTCTGCGGACGGCGGTAGACGTTCGGGGTCTCGCCGATCTGGAGCGCCTGCCCCTCCCACATGCAGACCGTGTTGCCGCCAAGCAGCAGCGCTTCGGTCGGCTCGGTCGTGGCATAGACGAAGATCGCGCCGGACGCCTCGAAGATGCGCGGCAGCTCGGTGCGCAGCTCCTCGCGCAGCTTGTAGTCGAGATTGGCGAGCGGTTCGTCGAGCAGCACGAGATCGGCGCCCTTCACCAGCGCGCGCGCCATCGCGGTGCGCTGCTGCTGGCCGCCGGAGAGCTGGAGCGGCGTGCGTTTCAGGAACGGCTCGAGCCGGAGCAGCCGCGCGGCTTCCGCCACGCGCTTCTCGATCTCCTCGCGCGGCTTGCCCTGCACGCGCAGCGGCGAGGCGATGTTCTCGTAGACCGTCAGCGAGGGATAGTTGATGAACTGCTGATAGACCATCGCGACCGAACGCTTGCGCACGTCGACACCGGTGACGTCCTTGCCGTTGACCAGCACCTTGCCCGTCGTCGGCTTGTCGAGGCCGGCGAGCAGCCGCATGATCGAGGTCTTGCCTGACAGCGTCGGCCCGAGCAGCACGTTAAGCGTGCCGCTCTCGAGCGTCAGCGAGACGTCGCGGATGTGCGATATCCCCTCGACGGCCCGGGTCACATGATCGAGCGTCACGGTCATGAGCGTCCTCCCGCTTCCAGCAGGGGACTTTGCGGCACAGCGTGGGTTGCAATCCAGTCGTTCAATGCAGCAACCTCGTCGGCAGATAGTCGCAGGCCAAGTTTGGAGCGGCGCCAGACGATGTCTTCCGCCGTGACCGCCCATTCATTGGCCATGAGGTAGCGGACCTCGCGTTCGGTCAGTGTCGCGCCGAAGGCCTGGCCGAGATCGGCGGCCGACTTGGCATCGCCAAGCAGCTTGATGGCGCGGGTACCATAGGCGCGCGCGAGGCGCCGCGCATGCTCATGGCTGAGGAAGGGATAGCCGCGCTGGAGTTCGGCGATCAGGCCGTCGACGTCGGACACGCCCATGTCGCCGCCGGGCAGCGGCCATTTGCCGGTCCAGCCTTCGCGCGCTTTTGCACTGCGAAGATAGGGCGCGAGCCGTTCCAGCGCCTCTTCGGCGAGCCGGCGGTAGGTCGTGATCTTGCCGCCATAGATCGAGAGCAGCGGCACGCCGCCGGGTGTGTCGAGCTCGAACACGTAGTCGCGCGTCGCGGCCTTGGCTTCGCTGGCGCCGTCGTCATAGAGCGGTCGCACGCCGGAATAGGTCCAGACCACGTCCGCTGAAGTCACCGGCTTGGCCAGATACTCGCTCGCGGCGGCGCAAAGGTACTCGATCTCTTCGGGCGTCGCCTTCACCTTGGCGGGATCGCCGTCATAATCGCGATCGGTGGTGCCGATCAGCGTGAAATCGTCCTGGTACGGAATCACGAAGATGATGCGGCCGTCGGCGTTCTGGAACATGTAGGCGCGGTCGTGGTCGTAGAGCTTTTTGACTACGATGTGCGACCCCTGCACCAGGCGCACCTTGGCCTTCGCGTTCACGCCGGCGCCGCGGCCGAGCACATCCTCGACCCAGGGGCCGCCGGCATTGACCACCGCGCGGGCCTGGACCTGCGAACGCTCGCCGGTCAGCGTGTTGAGCATGCTGACGGTCCAGATGCCGCCGGACTGCTTGATATCCGTCGCGCGGGTGCGGGTGCGGATCTCGGCGCCCTTGTCCGCGGCATCGCGCGCGTTGAGCACGACGAGACGGGCGTCGTCGACGAAGCAGTCGGAATATTCGAACGCGCGGCTGTAGCGGTTCGGGATCAGCGGACGGCCGACCTCGTCGCGCCTGAGATCGACCGAACGCGTCGCCGGCAACAGGTGCCGGCCGCCGATATGGTCATAGAGGAAGAGGCCGAGGCGCAGCAGCCACGCCGGACGCAGGCCGGCGTGATGCGGCAAAACGAAACGCAGGGGACGGATGATATGGGGCGCGATGCCCCAAAGGATCTCGCGCTCGATCAGCGCCTCGCGGACCAGGCGAAACTCGTAATATTCGAGATAGCGCAGGCCGCCATGCACCAGCTTGGTCGACCAGGACGAGGTCCCGCTCGCCAAATCGTTCATTTCGCACAGGAAGACCGTGTTGCCACGGCCCACCGCGTCGCGCGCGATGCCGCAGCCGTTAACACCGCCTCCGATAATGGCGAGGTCGAAAATACGCTCCAACAGACGCATCCCCCGGCGACCGCTCGTTCCTTCGAGCGACTACTTTCGTTTTTGATTAGATCACACCGAAAAACGAAAGCAAGATGAAAGAGAGGCGAAAGGAAGTGAAAGAGGAACTTTCTGGTGGGCAATCAGCCGTGGAAATGGGCAGTTCGGACGCCAATCGAAACCGCAATACGATCTTGAATAGTCACGTAGAGCCAATATAGTCATAATAGTCACATTAGTTATATTCGGCATGACAGACCGCAGCACCGCCCCCGATTCGCCCCCGACTGACACGTGGACGCTCGCCAATGCCAAGGCACGCCTGTCCGAGGTGGTCGATCGCGCCCAAACTGGCCCCCAGATCATCACCCGACACGGCAGGCCCAATGCCGTGGTCGTTTCCGCGGATGAATGGGCGCGAAAGACGGCGCGCAAAGGCACGCTGGCCGAATTCCTGCTGGCTTCGCCGCTGCGCGGTGCCGACCTCGAACTTGAACGGGTGCAGGACGAACCGCGCGACGAGATGCCGTGAACCTGCTCCTCGACACCAACGTGCTGTCGGAGGTTCAGCGGCCAGCGCCTTCCGCGAAAGTCCTGGCATGGCTCGATACGGTCGATGAGGATCGCTCGTTCATCAGCGTTGCCTCGATCGCCGAGCTTCGCCGCGGTATCGCCCTGCTGGATGATGGCCGTCGGCGCGCCGCGCTGGCCGCTTGGCTCGCCCACGACCTGCCGGCTCGGTTCGCGCAGCGCATCCTGCCGATCGACCACGCGGTCGCCGAGCGCTGGGGCGACCTGATGGCGCAGAGCCGTCGCAATGGCGTCGCGTTGTCCGTGATGAACGGCTTCTTTGCGGCCACCGCGCTCGCCAACAATCTCACGCTCGTCACACGCAATGTGAAAGATTTTGCGGCCTTCGGCGTTCCGCTGCTCGACCCATGGAGCGACGCCTAAGCCGCTATCTCAGCCGGACCACCGGCGCGGCTTCGGGCGCGGCATCCTGCGCTTCGGCCTGCGCATCATCGATATCCGCCGCATCCTTCGGCATCGCCGCCATCACCTCGATGCCCTTGCTGTGGCAGATGGTGGCGAGGCGCTCGGGCAGCTCCTGGTCGGTCACGAAGGTCTGGATCTGGGTGATATGGGCGATGCGCACCGGCGCGCTGCGGCGCAGCTTGGTGGAGTCGGCAACCAGCATGACGCTGCGGGCATTGGCGATGATGGCTTGCGCCACCTGCACCTCGCGATAGTCGAAGTCGAGCAGCGCGCCCTCCTCGTCGATCGCGGACGCCCCGATGATGGCGTAGTCCACCTTGAACTGGCCGATGAGCTGCGTCGCGGTCGAGCCGACCACCGCGCCGTCGGCCCGCCGCACCGTGCCGCCGGCGACCACCACCTCGATACGGGGATGGCGGTAGAGCAGCATCGCGACGTTGAGATTGTTGGTGATGACGAGGAGGTCCTCGTGCGAGGTCAGCGCGCTCGCCACCTCCTCGGTCGTGGTTCCGATATTGATGAAGAGCGAGCAGCCGTTCGGGATCAGCGAGGCGGCCGCAGCCCCGATCGCCTTCTTTTCGTCGGCGGCGACGAACCGCCTCGCCTCGTAGGCGAGGTTTTCGACGCCGGAGGCGATGATGGCGCCGCCGTGGATACGGGTCAGCGAGCGGCGCTCGCAGAGATCGTTGAGATCCTTGCGGATCGTCTGCGCCGAGACCTCGAACCGGCGCGCGAGCTCCTCGACCATGACGCGCCCCGAGGCGCGCGCGATGTTGAGGATTTCGGCTTGGCGATGGGTCAATCCGGTCACGGCGATGGCCTCAAATCAGGAAACCGCATGGTGCGGCGGTTCGCACGTTCGGTCAATGCGCTCGGCGATCACGGTTAACGGACAAAGCCTCTCACCATGCCATCGCGGCGGCGAGACGCGCGAGCAGTTCCGGATCGTCGAACGCGCTGGCGGAGGCAACCGCGCCGGCGCCAACGAGGTCGGCATGGCTGAGGCTCGTCCGGATGCCGATGGTCGGAATGCCGGCGGCCGTCGCCGACTGCACGCCGGAGCGGGAATCCTCGAACGCGATCGAAGCCGTCGCGCTCCCGCCGACGAAACGCAGCCCCTCCTGATAGGGCAGCGGGTGCGGCTTGCCGTGCGGCAGCTCGTCGCCGATCACAAGCGCCCTGAAGCGGTGCGTGATACCGAGACCGGAGAGCAACAGCTCGGCATTCAGACGCGGCGCGTTGGTCACGGCGACCATGGGAATGCCAGCGGCGTCCGCGCGGTCGAGCAGCGCCATCAGACCCGGAAGCGGCTCGATCTGTCCGGCGACGAGTGTGCGGAAGACGACCTCCTTCTCGCCGAGGATCACGGCGCGCCGTTCCACGGTTTCGTCGGGTAGAAAGCGCTCGCCGATCGACGCATTGGCGAAGCCTTGCAGCTCTCTGGAAAAGCGCGCGTGATCGAACATATGGCCGCGCGGCCCAAGCACCTGGTTGAACGCCTTGAGGTGCAGCGGGTCGGTGTTGGCCAGCGTGCCGTCGATGTCGAACAGCAGCGCCCTGCCCGTCACTTGCCCCTGCGCCTGCCCTTTGGCCTCGATCATTTCCGTACTTTCCCGAATGCACGATGCATCAATGCGAAACACGTATCAATGCAGCCCCGATCGCGCAATGACGCATCGACATGACCGCCACGCGACACTCGACAAAGTCGCGCGCGGCTGCAACACTCCGCGCAAGATCAAAAAGGAGGAAACGATGACGATCAACCGACGCGATCTGGCTCTCTCAACTCTGGCGGTCTCTGCGCTTGCTCTCACACCGGCGCTGGCCGCTTCGGCGGACGAGGAAGCCGTGGCGAAGAAGGTCGAGGCCTTCCGCCTTGCCCAGATCGCGGCCGATCCCCAGGCGCTCGGCGCGCTCTGCGCCGACGAGGTGAGCTACAGCCATTCCAACGGCAAGGTCGAGGACAAGGCGACCTTCGTCACCAACGCCACCGACGGCAAATCAAAATTCCTGTCGATCGAGTACAAGGACCCGACCATCAAGGTCGTCGGCCCCGCCGCGATCGTGCGCTTCCACTGGATGGGCGAACAGGAAATGGCGGACGATGGGAAAAAAGTATCGACCAATCTTCACATCCTGATGAACTGGCAGAAGCAGGGCGACGATTGGAAGCTGCTGTCGCGGGCCGCAACAAAGTTGTGATGGCGACTCTTACCCTCTCCCCCTGTGGGAGAGGGTGGCTCGCCGCGCAGCGGCGAGACGGGTGAGAGGTATGCTTCCGCGAGTAACTCTCTCGCTTCCGAATGCGCCGATAGAACCCCTCATCCGGCGCTTCGCGCCACCTTCTCCCACAAGGGGAGAAGGAAAAGGCAGCGGCATCAAGGGCAGCATCAAATTCCGACCACGCTTTGCGCGTCAGAAATCGCGCCACCTCTCGCAATGCAGCGTATTGCGACGACGATTGCGACCTGGCGCTCGACACAATCAAGTGCGGCTGCAACAGTGGGCGCAAGATCAAGGACGGAGGATATGATGACACTCAATCGCGACCATGCTGCCACGACGGACCACGAGGCGGTGGCAAAGAACGTCGAGGCATTTCGCCTCGCCCAGATCGCGGCCGATCCGAAGGCCCTCGGCGCGCTGTGCGCGGACGATCTGAGCTACAGCCATTCCAGCGGCTTCCTCGAGGATAAGGCGGCCTTTATCGCCAACGCCACCGACGGCAAGACCGAATTCCTGTCGATTACGTACAAGGATCCAACCATCAAGATCGTTGGTCCCGCCGCGATCGTGCGCTTCCACTGGTTGGCCGAGATGATGACCGGCGGACAGAAAGTGGCAAACAGCCTTCACATCCTGATGAACTGGCTGAAGCAAGGCGACGAGTGGAAGTTGTTGTCGCGCTCCGCGACGAAATTGTGATTGCGATTCTTTCCCTCTCCCCCTGCGGGAGAGGGTGGCTCGCCGCGCGGCGGCGAGACGGGTGAGGGGTATGCTTCCGCGAGCAACTCTCTCGCTTCCGAATGCGCCGATAGAACCCCTCATCCGGCGCTTCGCGCCACCTTCTCCCACAAGGGGGAGAAGGAAAAGGCAGCGGCATCAAGGGCTGCAAAAAATTCCGACCACGCTTTGCGCGTCAGAAATCACCAGCGGAAGGCGCCTACGCCGCTTCCTTCACATCGCCGTTAACCAGCTTGCGCGCGGCACGCTCGGCTTCGCGTGCGTTGCGGAAAAGCTGGCCTTCAAGGCGATTGAAGCGGTGCGACGAGGCGAAGAAACAATAGCCTCCCTGAGAACGAACGACGATACCTGCGGTTTGCGAGTCGACTTCGATAATGTAGCTGTCCGACATGGTCCGTGGATTCCCTCAGTGCGGGCAAATAACGGCAGTCCTGCCCAAAGGTTCCTGAGCACTTGAGGCCGTTTCCACCCCGAATCGACACGCAATTGAGTACGCCGGGACCTCATCCGTTTTATGACTTGTTCTTGGCGAAGCCGCGACGCGTTGACTCAGTCGTGCCGCGTTTGGCGCGCCGCAAGTTTGCGTGAGATAGGGCAGAGCGTCGCGCGCGATTACGTCGCGATCGGCGGATCGTTGCGCTGGATCGCTTGCGGACGACCGTCATCATCGATCGAGACGTAGGTGAAATGACCGTCGGTGACGAGGATCGGCTGGAGCTCCCTGCGCCGTAGCGCCCAGGCTTCGAGATGCACGGTCATCGAGGTGCGGCCCACGCGGACGAGATTGGCATAGACCGAAACGAGATCGCCGACATAGACCGCTTTGCGAAAATTCATCGCCTCGATCGCCACGGTGACCGTACGCGACCTCGCGAGCTTCGATGCGAACACGCCGCCGCCGACATCCATCTGGCTGAGCAGCCAGCCGCCAAAGATGTCGCCGTTGGCATTGGTGTCGGCGGGCATTGCCAGCGTGCGAATGCAGAGATCGCCGCGCGGCTCGGTGTCGGACGTTTCGGTCATTTCGGTCTCACCTAAAATTGTCCCAGCCCGGGTCGGGCGCAAAGCGCCCGCCGAATCGCTCGGCCAGCGCGCGCAGGGTGGATACGACATTTTCCACGCCGCGCGTGCGCGCGTAATTCAGCGAACCGCCGCGGAATGGTGCATATCCGGTGCCGAAGATCATGGCGCCGTCGACCGCATCGGCATCGTCGACGATACCTTCGCGAAGCGCCGCGACGCAGACATTGGACATCGGCAGCACCAGGCGGTCGATCATCTGGTCGGTGACGCGCAGGCCGGTCTCGGGCAACGGCGCCTTCTCCGCCTTCCCGTCCTTCCAGGTGTAGAATCCCTTGCCCGTCTTGCGGCCAAGCTCGCCCTTGGCGACCTTCTCGCGCAGCCAGGCCGGCGTCGGCGGGAGGAGATCGCCGAACTTGGTCCGCAGCATGTCGCCGACGTCGAGGCAGATGTCGAGCCCGACCTGGTCGGCGAGCTCGATCGGCCCCATCGGCATGCCGAACTGCTCGGCCGCCGCGTCGATCAGGCGCTGGTCGATCTTCTCGTCCAGCATCACCATCGCCTCCAGCATGTAGGGCGTCAGCGCACGGTTGACGAGGAAGCCGGGCGAGCTCTTCACGGAGAGCGGCAGACGGTCGATCGCGCCGACGAAGGCGAGCGCCTCCTTGAGCACCTGCGCGTCGTTGCCGTCATGGCTGACGACCTCGACCAGTTGCAGCCGCGACACCGGGTTGAAGAAGTGCAGGCCGACGAGGCGCTCGGGCCGCGCCAGCGTGGTGCGCAGATCCTGGAGCGGAATGCTCGACGTGTTGGTCGCAAGGATCGCGCCCGGCTTCATCTTCGGCTCGAGGCCCGCATAGACCTTCTGCTTCAGCTCGAGCTTTTCCGGCACCGCCTCGATGATGAGATCGGCGTTGCGGACACCCTCGCCGTCCATGTCGGGGATCAGACGATCCAGCGCGTCGCGCACGTCGGTCGGCTTGCGGATGATCTTGCCGTAGAGCTCGGCCGCGCGCTTCACCGCGCCGGCAATCGGCTCCGCCTCCATGTCCGCGAGCGAGACGCGCAGCCCCTGCCCCGCACACCAGGCCGCGATATCACCGCCCATGGCGCCGGCGCCGATGACGTGAACATGTTTGATCGTGTTGCCGCTGCCCGCGACCTTCTTCATCTGCTCGCGCAGGAAGAACACGCGGATCAAATTCTGCGCGGTCGGCGTCACCATCAGCTTGGCAAATGACGCCTGCTCGGCCTTCAGCATCGCGGCCTTGCTGCCGCCATGGGTCTCCCAGAGATCGATCAGCGCGTAAGGCGCCGGATAATGCTCGCGGGGCGCGGCCTTTGCCGCCTCCGAGCGCATGCGCCTGGCCAGCAGCCCGCGCACGGGACCGAAATTCGCTGCGTGAGTCAGAGGGCCCGGACGCGCCCGCTTCAAGCGGCCGAACAGCGCATCCTTCACCGCGTTGCGGACGTGCCGCTCCTGCGTCACGGTATCGACGAGGCCGAGCGATCTGGCGCGGCGCGCATCGATGGTGCGGCCGGTCAGCATCAGCGCCATCGACTGCGTCGGGTTCACCAGCGCGGTGAAGCGCGCGGTGCCGCCGAGGCCGGGATGCAGGCCGAGCATCACCTCCGGAAAGCCGAAGCGCGCGCCATCGATCGCAATGCGCGACTGGCAGGCCAGCGCGACCTCCAGCCCGCCGCCGAGGCAGAAGCCATGGATGACCGCGACCGTCGGCAACCTCAAGGCTTCCAGGTGATCGACCACGGCATGCGCCGCGCGGATGCGTGTCTCGACCATTTCGGGATCGCTGGCGCCGCAGAATTCGTTGACGTCGGCGCCGGCAATGAAGCCGGACGGCTTTGCCGAGCGGATCACGAGGCCTGCGGGACGTTCGGTCTCGATCGCCGCGAGCACGGCATCGAACTCCTCCATCACGTCCGCGGACAGCGTGTTGGCGCTGGCATCTGCGCGGTCGAACAGCAGCCAGGCGACGCCGTCGGCGTCGCGCGTCAGCTTGAAGTGCTTATAGGCGCTGTCGGTCGCGGGCTTGGGCCCAAGCTCCAGCACGCGGTCGCCGAGCGCGGTCATGATCCTGGAATCCATGGTCACACCGCCTCGATCAGCATGGCGCCGCCGAGCCCGCCGCCGATGCATTCGGTGGCGACGCCGCGGCGCGTGCCAAGCCGCTTCATCGCATTGACGAGATGCAGCACGATGCGGTTGCCGGAGGTGCCGACGGGATGGCCGAGCGAGATGGCGCCGCCATCGACGTTGAGCCTGTCACGGTCGATCTCGCCGGCTGCGCCGTCGAGGCCCAAGATCTCGCGACAGAATTTGTCGTCGTTCCAGGCGGCGAGACAGCCGAGCACCTGCGTCGCGAAGGCTTCGTTCAGCTCCCAGGTCTCGACATCGTTGACGGTGAGGTCGTTGCGCTGGAGCAGCGGCGTCGCCGACATCACGGGTCCAAGTCCCATGATGCTGGGATCGAGCGCGGTCCAGTGGCTGTCGACGATGACAGCCTTCGGCGTCAGCTTGTGTTTTGCGACTGCCGCGTCGGAGGCGAGGATCACCCAGGAGGCACCGTCGGTGATCTGCGACGAATTGCCGGCGGTGACCTGGCCCCACGGGCGTTCGAACACCGGCCGGAGCTTTGCCAGCGTCTCGGCCGTCGAGTCCGGCCGCACGCCGTCGTCATGGTCGAAGAATTTTCCGTCGCGGGAGAACGCGGTCTCGACCTCGCCCTTGAGGAAACCTTCGGCCTGCGCATGCGCGAGCCGGCGATGACTCTCGGCGGCATAGGCGTCGGACTGTGCCCGCGTGATGCCGAAGAGATGGCCGACGACCTCGGCGGTCTGGCCCATGTTCAAGTCGGTGATGGGATCGGTCAGACCGCGCTCGAGCCCGATGATCGGCTTGAGATAGCGCGGCCGCAGCTTGAAGGCGGCAGCGAGCTTCGCGGCCACGCCCTTGGCGGTGGCAAGGCCGGCGAACCAGCGCACACCGGAGTTCGGCCAGACCAGCGGCGCGTGGCTCAGCGCCTCGGTGCCACCGGCGAGGACCATGTCGGCATGGCCCTCGCGGATGTAGCGGTAGGCCGTGTCGATCGACTGCATGCCGGAGCCGCAATTGATCTGCACGGTGAAGGCGACCATGTCCTCGCCCATGCCGAGCCGGAGCGCGGCGACGCGGGCCGGGTTCATCTCGTCCGCGATCACGTTGACGCAGCCGAGGATGACCTGGTCGAAATCATCGGGTGAAAACGGCTGACGCGCCTGCAGCGGCCGGCCGCATTGCACGGCGAGATCGACCGGCGTGAACGGTCCCGGCCCCGAACGCGCTTTGAGAAACGGCGTCCGGCTGCCGTCGACGATGAAAACCGGTCGTGCCATCAGCTCGCCGCCCTCTGTTCACCGAGTTCCTGGAAGAACTGATGCACATCTCCGGTTTTCTTGTAAATCGGCGACAGCGCTTCCGGCGCAAAATCATCGACCTCGATCACTTTTGTGACGGCTTCGTGAGCGGCGGCAAGCTGCTCACCCTCGGCCTGCGTGATCACGCCCTTGGTGACGGCGTCCTTCCAGTCGCGGATGTGCGCGGCGCGCATGCGCTTGGCAATCGCATCCGTGCCCGCAACGAGCTTGAACGCGCGCTCCAGCCGGGCAAAGCCGCCGTCATCATCGACATGGGCAAGATCCGGCGTGATACGCTCGCGCGCGGCCGACGGCTCCAGCACGAGGCTGGCGCATTGGTGCACGACACGGTCGGACGGGCCGAGCACCCGCGCGCCGAAGGGCTGGACGACGAGCTTGAGGATGACAGCGACAAAACGATTGGGCAGATTGGCAAGAATTTCGGCAAGCCGGTTCTCGATGGTCTTGAAGCCGGTCGCCATGCACCATTCCAGCGCAGCGAAGTCTTCCTTCTGTCGGCCCTCGTCCTGCCAGCGCTTCAGCGCGGCCGAGAGCAGATAGAGCTCGGAGAGGATGTCGCCAAAGCGCGCCGACAGCATCTCCTTGCGCTTGAGCGCGCCGCCGAGCGTGAGCAGCGCCATATCGGCGCAGAGCGCAAAGGCCGCGGAGTAGCGCGCGAGCTGGCGGTAGAATGGCGTGGCATCGCCCGCATCCGGCGCAAGCGCGAAGGCGCCGAAGGTCCAGCTCCGGCCGAACGCACGCAACAGCGTCTGGAAGCTGTGGCTGGCATGTTTCCAGAACGCCTTGTCGAACGCGGTGAGCCCGCGCTCGCGGTCGGTGTCGGCCAACGCGTTCATCTCGTCGAGCAGATAGGGATGCGCGCGTATCGCGCCCTGCCCGAACACGATGAGGTTACGGGTCAGGATGTTGGCGCCCTCGACGGTGATACCGACAGGCACGGCGCGGTGCAGATTGCCGAGATAGTTTTGCGGACCGTCGATCACGGCCTTGCCGCCATGGATGTCCATGGCGTCGTCGACCGCGGTGCGCATCCGCTCGGTCGCGTGCAGCTTCATGATGCCGGAGATGACGGCGGGATGGATGCCGGCATTCAGCGCCGCGCAGGTCAGCCGGCGCGCCGCGTCGAGCTGGTAGGCGGTCGCGACGATGCGCGCGAGCGGCTCCTCGACGCCCTCGAATTTGGAGATGGAGATGCCGAACTGCTCGCGGATGCGGGCATAGGCGCCGGTGGTGCGGGCGGCATAGGCAGCGCCTGCCGCCGACAGCGACGGCAGCGAGATGCCGCGGCCGGCGGCGAGCGCCGTCATCAGCATCTTCCAGCCCTGCCCGAGTCTCTCCTTGCCGCCGATGACATAGTCGAGCGGGATGAAGACGTCGCGGCCCCAGTTCGGGCCATTCTGGAACACCTGCATCGACGGCAGATGACGATGGCCGATCTTGACGCCGGGCAGATTGGTCGGGATCAGCGCGACGGTGATGCCAAGCTCTTCCTGGCTGCCCACGAGATGATCAGGATCGTAGGCCTTGAAGGCGAGGCCGAGCAGCGTCGCGACCGGGCCGAGCGTGATGTAGCGCTTGTGCCAGTTGAGCCTGAGGCCAATGACCTCGCGGCCCTCGAACTCGCCCTTGCAGATGATGCCGGTGTCGACCATCGAGGCGGCGTCGGAGCCGGCTTCGGGGCTGGTCAGGCCGAAGCAGGGAATGTCGCGGCCGTCGGCGAGGCGCGGCAACCAGCGCTCCTGCTGCTCTTTCGTGCCGAAGCGCATCAGAAGCTCGCCGGGCCCGAGCGAGTTCGGCACCATCACGGTGACGGCCGCCGCAATCGAGCGGGTCGAGATTTTTCGCACCACTTCCGAATGGGCATAGGGCGAGAAGCCGAGACCACCGAATTCCTTCGGAATGATCATACCGAAGAATTTCTCACGCTTGACAAAGTGCCAGACGTCTGGCGGCAGGTCACGCCATTCCCAGAAGATCTTCCACTCGTCGAGCATGGCGCAGAGCGCGTCGACCGGGCCGTTGAGGAAGGCCTGCTCCTCGGGGGTGAGCGTCGCCTGAGGCACCTTCAGCAGCTTCGACCAATCGGGGTTGCCGGTGAAGAGATCGGCATCCCACCAGACGTCACCGGCCTCCAGCGCCTCGCGCTCGGTGTCGGACATCGCCGGCAGCACGCCGCGCGCCCAGGAGAAGATCGGCTTTGTGATGGTGTCGCGGCGGAAGCTCATGGCTGACCTCATGCATCGGCGCGGTTATCGGCATTTTAGCGGAAAGTGGCCGGGCTAAGTGAACACTTCGCGAGCAAAAAGACGCGAATTGACGCGGCCGGGCGACCGCCCCGGGGACCATAACGGCCGGGGCGTGGGGGCAGTTCCGGGGAGGGGAATCGGGCTGAATGCCCCGTCGTCATTCCGGGGCGACGCGCAAGCGTCGAGCCCGGAATCCATAACCACCATCGGGAGTATGGATTCCGGGCTCGCGCCTAACGGCGCGCCCCGGAATGACGATGCGGAGAGAGTGGCTTAACCTGGATCAGATCAGTCCGGCCGCACCATCTCGAACATGTTTTCCGGCTTGATCTCGAAGTAGTCGCCGCGACGGCCGGCGCGGACGATGGGGCGGGCGGCGGCGGTCTGGTAGACGCCGTCCTTGATCATGGCCTTGTCGATATGGACGGCGACGACCTCGCCCAGCGTCAGCCAGGCATCGGCCTCCTTGCCGTCGGCCCCCTTGAGGCGGACGATGTCGGACACCTTGCACTCGAAGGCGACGGGGCTCTCAGCCACGCGTGGCACGTTGACGAGCTTGCCGGGCACGGCGGTGAGGCCCGCGATCTCGAACTCGTCGACTTCGGGGGCGACATGCGCGGCGGTCGCGTTCATGTGCCTGGCAAGGTCCATGGTGGCGAGATTCCAGACGAACTCGCCAGTCTGCTCCATGTTCGAGACCGTGTCCTTCCAGTTGGTGGAAGAGAAGCCGATGATCGGCGGCACGTAGCAAAAGGCGTTGAAGAAGCTGTAGGGCGCGAGGTTGACGTGGCCCTTGGTGTCGCGGGAGGAGATCCAGCCGATCGGCCGCGGCGCGATGATGGCGTTGAAGGGATCGTGCTTGAGGCCGTGGCCCTTGGAGGGCTCGTAGAAATAGAGGTCTTTGTCGGTCACGCGCTGCTTCCTTTTCGTCATTGCGAGCGCAGCGAAGCAATCCAGAATCCCTCCGCGGAGACAGTCTGGATTGCTTCGCTGCGCTCGCAATGACGGAGTTTGTTGGTCCGTCATTTCCCGCCATCCACCCGTTAAGGGCGGCGCTAAGCAGTTTATAGGGGAAATTCCAGCGCCCGTCAGTGGCGCGGCGACAGACCGGCGATGACGAAATCGATCATCTGGTCGATGGTCGGGCCCGGTTTGGTGGCGCACTGGGCGATCATCTGGGGGTGGAAGAAGCGCATCATCGCGGTGCAGGCGCACATCGAGGCCAGTTGCAGGTCCGGCGCCTCGAACTCGCCGGACGCGGTACCCTGCGCGATCACCTGGCCGATGACGCCGGCAATGCACTCCATATGGGCGACGCAGACGTCCCAGTCCTCCTGCATCGCGATCTCGACCATCTCATGCAGCTTGTTATCGCCGACATAGCGCTCGGTGTTCATGCGATGGATGGTGGTGAGCAGTTCGCGGAAGCGCGGGAGCACCGGACCAGGCCTCGCCACGATCCGCTGCGCTTCGATCTCGACCTCGCCCATCAAGGCCCGCGCCACCGACTGGTGGATCGCCTTCTTCGATTCGAAGAAGCGATAGACGTTGGCGGGGCTCATCCTGAGCTCCTTGGCGATGTCCCCGACCGTGGTCTTCTGGTAGCCGATCTGGCGGAACAGCCGCTCGGCCACCTCGAGGATACGATCCCGGGTGTCGCCTTCGATATGTTCCGCAACCAGTGTCATGTGTCAGGACTCGTCCATCAGCAGTCTTCTCATTTATTCAGCCGCTTCAGCAAGCGGAATTGCGTGCTGGTCATCGCTCCCATGCTGCGGCGCGGCAGGCTGCTCGGGGGTGCCCGCCTCGTCCAGGCTCTTCCTGAACCACAGGGCGTAGAGGCCCGGCAGGTACAGCAGCGTCAGGAAGGTCGCGACGAACAGGCCTCCCATGATCGTGATCGCCATCGGGCCCCAGAAGGCCGAGCGCGACAACGGGATCATGGCCAGGATCGCGGCGAGCGCCGTCAGCACCACCGGCCGGGCGCGGCGGACGGTTGCCTCCACGATCGCCTCACGACGGGTCAGGCCGTGGGAGACGTCGGTCTCGATCTGGTCGACCAGGATGACGGTGTTGCGCATGATCATGCCGGCGAGTGCGATCAGGCCGAGCAGCGCCACGAAGCCGAACGGGGCATTGGCGACGTTGAGGCCAAACGAGGCACCGACGATGCCGAGCGGCGCGGTGAGGAACACCAGGATCAGGCGCGAGAAGCTCTGCAGCTGGAACATCAGCAGCGTCAGCATCACCATGACCATCAGCGGGAAGAGGATGAAGATCGAGGCGTTGCCCTTGGCGGATTCCTCGAACGCCCCACCCGGCTCGATACGGTAGGCCGGCTCGAGATTGTCCTTGATCGCCTTCAGCTTCGGCGTGATCTGGCTGGTGACGTCGGGCGCCTGCACGCCGTCGACGACGTCGGAGCGCACGGTGATCGCCATGTCGCGGTTACGCCGCCACATGATCGGCTCCTCGTGGGCATACTCGATCTTGGCGATCTGCTGGAGCGGCACGGCGACGCCGTTCTTCGAGGTGATGGTCAGATCGCCGACGCCGCCGAGATCGAGTCGTTCGGACGGGACCGCACGAGCGACCACGGCCACCTTCTCGATGCCGTCGCGTATGGTCGTGACCTGCGCACCCGAGATCAGCATCGACAGCGCCTGCGAGACGTCCTGCGGCGTCAGGCCCATGGCGCGGGCACGATCCTGGTCGACGACGAGCTTGAGGTAGGGCGACTGCTCGTTCCAGTCGAGCTGGACGTCCTTGACGCTCTTGTTCTGCCGCATGACGTCGCGGACCTGATAGGCGATCTCGCGCACCTTGTTGGCGTCGGGGCCGATCACGCGGAACTGGACGGGGAAGCCGACCGGCGGACCGAAGTTGAAGCGGTCGACGCGCACGCGCGCCTCGGTCAGCATGCCCTCCGCAGCCGCGTTCTCGATCTTGGCCTTGATGCGCTCGCGCGCCTCGACGCCCTTGGCGACGATGACGATCTCGGCAAAGGCCTCGTTCGGAAGCTGCGGATTGAGGCCGAGCCAGAAGCGCGGCGAACCCTGGCCGACATAGGACGTATAGGTCTCGATGTCCTTGTCGTCCTTGAGCAGCGTCTCGGCCTTCTTCACTGCCTTCTCGGTGACGTTGAAGGCGGTGCCCTCGGGCAGGCGGAGCTGGAGGAACAGCTCGGGCCGCTCCGACAGCGGGAAGAACTGCTGCTGGACATGGCCGAAGCCGACGATCGAGGCGATGAAGACGCCGACGGTCGCGGCCACCACGGTGATGCGGTGGTTGACGCACCATTGCACGATGGCGCGCAGGCCGCGGTACATGCGGGTCTCGTAGACCGCGTGCGGATCGTGATTGTGGTGCACCTTGATGTTGGGCAGCAGCATGACGCCGATATAGGGCGTGAAGATCACCGCCACGAACCAGGAGGCGACCAGCGCGATCGCCACGATCCAGAAGATGCTGCCGGCATATTCGCCGACCGCGGAATTGGCAAAGCCGATGGGGAGGAAGCCAGCGGCCGTGACCAGCGTTCCCGTGAGCATCGGAAACGCAGTGGATTCCCAGGCAAAGGAGGCCGCGCGGAAACGGTCCCAGCCCTGCTCCATCTTCACCACCATCATCTCGACCGCGATGATCGCGTCATCCACCAGCAGGCCGAGCGCGATGATCAGCGCACCGAGCGTGATGCGGTGCAGATCGAGCGACATCATGTTCATGACGACGAAGACGATACCGAGCACCAGCGGCACCGACAGCGCGACCACGATGCCGGTGCGCCAGCCGAGTGCCAGGAACGAGACGAACAGCACGATGACGAGGGCTTCCATGAAGGAGTGCACGAACTCGCCGACGGCGTGCTCGACCACCTTGGGCTGGTCGGCGATGAGCTTGACGTCGATGCCCTGCGGCACCGCCTTCATGAACTCGGCGGTGGCCTTCTCGACCTCCTTGCCGAGATCGAGGATGTTGGCGCCCTTGGCGGTGACGACACCGATGCCGATCGCGGCCTTGCCTTCCTGGCGCACGATGAAGCTCGGCGGGTCGACATAGCCGTGGGTGACGGTGGCGATATCACCCAAACGGAACACGCGGCCGTTGCTCTCGACCGGCGTCTCGGCCACGGCCTTGGCGCCATCGAGCGCGCCGGTGACGCGCAGCGGCACGCGCTGCGACGAGGTCTCGACCGTGCCGGCCGGGGTCACATTGTTCTGCTTGGCGAGCGAATCGAACAGTGCCTGCGGCGTGATGCCGAGAGTGGCGAGCTTGGCGTGCGAGAATTCGACGAAGATGCGCTCGTCCTGGTTGCCGTAGACGTCGACCTTGGTCACACCAGGCACCTTCAGCAGGCGCTGACGGAAGCCTTCCGAGACCTTCTTGAGCTGGGCATAGTCGGCGCCGTCGCCGGTCATCATGTAGAGGATGGAATCGACGTCGGAGAACTCGTCGTTGACGACGGGTCCCAGAATGCCCGAAGGCAACTGGCCCTGCACGTCGGCGAGCTTCTTGCGCAGCAGATAAAACAGATACGGCACGTCCTTCGGCGGCGTGGAATCGCGGAAGGTCACCTGGAGCGCGGTGAAGGCCGGCTTGGAATAGGTTTGCACCTTCTCGAAATAGGGCAGCTCCTGGATCTTCTTCTCGATAGGATCGGCGACCTGCGTCTGCATCTCCTGCGCGGTCGCGCCCGGCCAGATCACGGAGACGTTGACCACCTTCACCGTGAAGAACGGATCCTCGGCTCGCCCGAGCTTCTGATAGGAGAAGAAGCCGGCGACGCCGAGTATGATCATCAGGAACAGGACCAGCGTCGGATGGCTGACGGCCCAGGCCGAAAGGTTGAAGCGCTTCATCGCACTCTCCAAAGATGATCCAATTGCAAAAAAACCACAGCCACTCTGTTCAAACCGTCGTCGCGAGGCAGCGAAGCAATCCAGGGGGCTGGGCAGGTTCTGGATCGCTTCGCCGCTTCAGCCCCGGCACTTGCGCTTGGGCCGAAACTCACCTCACACGACGTGACTCGTATTCTTTGCGCATGATCTTCTCGGAAAACCGCTGCTCACTTTTCCGGATCATGCGCTAAACTCTAGAAAGACAGTGACGAGACGATCCGCACCCGCTGGCCCGGATCGAGCTTCTGCACCCCGAGGGCCACGATCTTGGCGCCCTCTTCGACACCGCTGGTGATGATGACGTCGTTGCTCTCGTAGGACTTCACCACGACCGGCTTGAGCGTGACGGCGCCGTTGTCGTCGACGACGTAAAAGGAGGGCTTGCCGCCTTCGTTGAACAGCGCCGACAGCGGCAGCCGCGCGACGCGCTCGGTCGCGGCATCCGACAGCGTCAGCGTCGCGGTCATGCCGAGCGAAACCTTGTCGTCGGCCTCAGGCAGCGAGAACTTTGCAAGATAGGTGCGCGTCGACGGATCGGCCGTCGGCGCGATCTCGCGCAGCTTGGCCGCATATTTCTTGTCCGGCTCCGACCAAAGAGTGACGCTGGCGGCGCCCGACTTGGCACGTCCAACCAGCGTCTCAGGGATCGCGACGACCGCTTCCTTCTCGGCAAAGCGGGCAACACGGATCGAAGTCTGGCCTGCGGCGACCACCTGGCCGGGCTCGATCAGCGTTGCGGTGACGACGCCACGGGCGTCGGCGTTGAGCGTCGCGTAGGAAAGAGAATTCTTGGTCAGTTCGACCGAGCGCACGGCCCGGTCCAGGCGCGCGCGGGCCTCATCGGCGGCGGCGCGGCTCGAATCCATCGCCGCATCCGTAGTCCAGCCCTTGGCCTTCAGATCCTTGGCGCGCTGCTCGGCCGCGGCGGCCTGGGCCAGCACGCCGGTCGCGGCAGTCTGCTCGGCGACGGACTGCTCGGCCTGGAGCTTCAGATCGACCTCGTCGAGGGTCGCAAGCGGCTGGCCGATTTCGACGGTCTGGCCGACCTCGACCAGGCGCTTGGCAACCTTGCCGGCCACGCGGAAACCGAGATCGCTCTCGATCCGGGGCCTGACGGTGCCGACGAAGCTGCGCTCCGGCGTCTCGGCATCATAATGGGCGGTCGCGACCAGAACCGGCCGCGGCGGCTCGGCCTTTTCAGCGACGGTGTCATTGCACCCGGCCAGCGCGGCGGCCATCAGGGCCAGCGACACACCTGACAAGAGCTTGGAATAGCTGGACAAAACTGACCGAACGAACATCGGAGGACACTCCCGCGACTGCAATGAGAGGAATGTCGACTAATCACTGATAAAAGTCAATAATCGTCAGTCATCAGGAAAGCGTGATCGTTAAGGGGTGGTAAGGATTGGTGAGCCTTGTGCCGCTGGCAACGCGCACCATTTCTTGATAGGGTTACATGTAACCAACGGAAATACATATGAGCCCTTCAAAGCCCAAGCCGTCTCGTATGAAGGTGCAGGCCCACCGCGATCGATTGCGTGCACAAGGCCTGCGGCCGATCCAGATCTGGGTGCCGGATATCCGCTCGCCCTCCTTCCAATCGGAAGCCCATCGCCAATCGCTTGCGGTCGCAACGAGCTCACATGAATCCGAAGACCAAGGCTTCATTGATGCCGTATCCGATTGGACCGATGAATGAAGCGAGGTGAGGTCTGGACGGTGGCAGGCGGCAAGGACTATGCGGGCAAGCCGCGCCCCGTCGTCATCGTGCAGGACGACAGCTTTGACGCGACGAACTCCATCACTGTCTGCGCCTTCACGACCGACGAAACCGAGGCGCCACTTTTCCGGCTCAAGGTCGAGCCGAACGACGGCAACGGCCTTCGAGCTCCGTCTCGACTTATGGTCGACAAGATTACTACAGTGCCAAAAGCCAAGGTAGGAACGTTAGTGGGACGCCTAGACGATGACGACCTGCTGCGTCTCAATCGCGCTATTCTGGTGTTTCTCGGACTGGCTGGTTCGCAGAGAAGCGCCAGTGCAGATTAGCCTGGATGGAGCGCAGCTCAATCCGCGGCCTGCAGGCTGTAGCACGAGCAGTCCCGGATTTCGCTTCGCTCTATCCGGGCTACGCAGCGGTGAGTGCTGCTCTACCGCCCCTGCCCGGCGAACTCGTGCTTACTCTCGTGGCCGCCGACAAAAACCAAAATGCCGGCGATCAGGGGCAGGACGGCCAGCACCAGCAAGCCGGTCGAGGTTTGGCCGGTGGCTTCCTTGACCCAGCCGATCAGGTACGGCCCGCCGAAGCCGGCGAGGTTGCCGATCGAGTTGATCAGCGCGATGGCGCCGGCCGCCGCCGTGCCGGAGAGCCAGGCGGTCGGCAGGGTCCAGAACACGCCGAAGCAGCAGAACACGCCGATCGCCGCCACAGTGAGCACCACCATCGTCATGGTGGGATCGGTGAGATAGGAGGAGACGGCAAGCGCGACGGCGGTGAGCAGCAGCGGCGCGCCGACATGCATCACGCGCTCGCGCGTCGCATCGGAATGCCGCGCCCACAGGATCATCGCGATGGTGCCGAACAGATACGGGATCGCGGTGACGAAGCCGGTCTGGGCGTTGGTGAGGCCGAACGCCTTGACGATCTGCGGCAGCCAGAACTGCATGCCATAGAGCGCGCCGACGAAGCCGAAATAGACCAGGCTCAGCATGATCACCTTCGGCGACGACAGCGCTTCGCCGAGCGACAGATGCTTCACCGCCTGCTTGGCCGCGATTTCCGAATCGAGCCTGGACTTGAGCCAAGCCTTCTGATCGGCCGAGAGCCAGTCCGCCTTCTCCGGCCTGTCGGTGAGATAGAACCAGGTGACGATGCCCAGCAGCACCGAGGGGATGCCCTCGATGATGAACAGCCACTGCCAGCCCTTCAGCCCCATCGCGCCGTCGAGCCCGAGCAGCAGGCCCGAGACCGGCGCACCGATCACGGTGGAGACAGGGACAGCGATGGCGAAGGCCGCGAGGAAGCGGGCGCGATACTCGGCCGGGTACCAGTAGGTGAGATAGAGGATGATGCCGGGGAAGAAGCCGGCCTCGGCGACGCCAAGCAGGAAGCGCAGGACGTAGAAGCTCGTCACGCCGCTGACCAGCGCCATCAGCGCCGAGATGATGCCCCAGGTCACCATGATGCGGGCGATCCAGCGGCTCGCGCCGAACTTCTCCAGCGCCAGATTGCTCGGCACCTCGAAGATGAAATAGCCGATGAAGAAGATGCCGGCGCCCCAGGAGAAGATCAGCGGCGTGAACTTCAGCTCCGCGTTCATGGTCAGCGCGGCGAAGCCGAGATTGACGCGGTCGAGATAGGAGAAGAAGTAGGCCAGCACCAGGAACGGAATCAGGCGCCAGGAGATGGCGCGGATCGTCGAGGTCTCGATTTCCGACTTGGCTGAGCCGGCGGAACCGGCATAGGTCGTGGTCTGGCTCATGGCTTCCCCCCAGGGTTGTTGCTTTTATGGGCTAGAGCCGTGGGGGGGGGGGGGGGGTGGGGGGGGGGGGGGGGGGGGGGGGGGGTGTGGGGGGGGGGGGGGGGTTGTGGGGGGGGTGGCGGTGCGGGGGTGGAGAGGGGGGGTGTGGGGGGGTGGGG
>NZ_JBEPQI010000029.1:0-137808 GCF_040547725.1 Bradyrhizobium sp. LA2.1 | reverse complement strand
GGGGGCGCCCCCCACAAAACCCCCCGCCCGTACCCCCCCCCCCCCCCCCCGGGGGGGGCCCGGGCCCCCCCCCCCCCCGCCCCCCCCCCCCCCCCCCCCCCCCCCCCACGGCTCTAGGTTTCTTGTTCTGACGCGTTTTCCTTACGCGAACCGGTATCCACTTCGCTCGAAAACGCTCTGATAGGCGGTTTTGAGCATCGCGGGCAAAGAGTCAATGGAGCGAGCAATGCACGGGGCGCAACCGGATAAACCTGTTGCGCTGCGACGGAAGTCGCTGACCCGCGCCGCCCTCGCGCTGGCCGTGATCGCCTGCGGGCTGTCGTTGCGCTGGTACGGCTTTCCGCTCGGGCTTCCCGCCTTCGTCGTGAAGTATGGCGGCTCGCTGCTGTGGGCGACGATGGTGTTTCTGCTGGTTGGGGTGTTGCTGCCGGGGATGTCGCGGAGCCGACTTGCAGCCATCGCCGTGGCGATCGCGATCGCCGTCGAGTTCTCCCGGCTGGTGCATGCGCCCTGGCTCGATGCGCTTCGGCTCACCACCGCGGGCGCGCTGCTGTTAGGACGGATCTTCTCGCTGTGGAATCTGGTGGCCTATGCGGTCGGGATTGCGTTCGGCGTTTGGATTGATGGTCTTGTAGGGTGGGCAAAGGCGCGTTAGCGCCGTGCCCACCATTCTCCTTCGCGAACCACGATGGTGGGCACGCTTCCGCCTTCGCTCTTCGAGCTACGGCGGACAAGTCGCTTTGCCCACCCTACGAGACCGAAGCCGTGGCGAGAGCGCGCTTCACTCCGCCAATTGAAACCGCTCGAAGCGATCGAGCTCCTCCTCGATCACGCGCTTCAGCTCCTTGCGCCCCGCCGTCTTCTTCCCCTGCCCAACCCAGGTCCATTTCTGCATCAACAGCTTCTTCGCCTGACGGTCGGTCTTGAGGTCAAGCGCCGCGACGATCTCGTCGCCCACCAGCACGGGCAACGCGAAATAGCCGAGCTTGCGCTTGGCCTTCGGCACATAGGCTTCGAACAGGTGGTTGTAGCCGAAGAACAGATTGGTGCGTTTGCGCTGGATGATCAGGGGATCGAACGGCGAGAGGATGTGAACGAGATCGGGCGCAGCGCCCTCACCCGGCTCCAGCGCCGCAGGCGCGGCCCAATGCTCCTGCTTGCCCGCGCCCTCGATCGCAACGGGCACGAGCTCGCCGCGGCGGACGCGTGAGGCGACCAGCTGAGCGATCGCCTTCTTGCTCGGCGCATCGAGGTGGCAGATCGAATCCAGGCTGACCACGCCCTGCGACCGCAGCGCGCGGTCGAGCAGATAGGCCGTGATGTCTCTCGCCGACGCCGGCTTCGGCAGCTTGTCCCAGCCGAAGTGCCGCGTCATCAGCTCATAGGTCTTGAGCATGCCCTGGCGCGCGCTGACGGTCGCGACGCCGGTGTAGAAGGCGAGTTGTAGCGCGCGCTTCGAGGGTTTTCGGCTCTGCCAGAGATGCTCCTTCTCGGTGAGCACGTCGTCCTCGATGTCGCGGATCGTCAGCGGACCGGCACGCAGGAGCCGCATCACCTTGCGCGTATCGGCCGGCTTGACCGAGGCGTACCATTTGTGCCCTTCGCGCCGGTGCTCGCGCATCGCCGGCAGGAAGAAGCGAAAATCGTTCGCCGGCACATAGGACAGTGCATGGGTCCAGTATTCGAACACGCTCCTGTCGGCGCTCTGGGCCTGGCGCAGATCGGCACGCCGGTAGGACGGGATGCGGCTGAACAGGATGTGGTGGTGGCTGCGCTCGATCACGTTGATGGTGTCGATCTGCACATAACCGAGATGGTCGATCGCATCCGCCACCGCGCGCGCGCCCTCCCCGAACGGCGCGCGCTCGTCCAGCCGCTGGGCATGCAGCCAGATCTGCCGGGCCTGTGTCGCGGGGATCGGAAAGGGTTTGGGCGCGCGTGACATTGCAGGAGGCAATGTAGCCGGATTCGCGCCAGGAAAAAGAGAGACGCCAAAGAAGCTATCTCAAAAAAAGCCGCGCGCCAACTGCTGACAGCGCGGCCGAACCGTGCGCGCCTCGCGCCTTACTTCATCGACATGGCCTTCTGCGCCTTCATTTAATGCATGCAGGCGCTCTTCATCTTGCCGTTGCTCATAACGGTGTTGGCCATGGCTGCGCTGCGAAGGTGCAAGGCCTCAATTGCCGTTCTTTTGCACCTTGGGCCGGTCACCGAGGCTGCCGGTGGCAACGTCAGGTTCGCAGGACGCCTTGCCACGCCCGTCCGCCTGGCAGCGATAGACGCTGCCGGTGAGGCGGTCGACCAGCCACATGTTCTCGTCGTTCGGACCGTCGAGGCCGACATAGCGGCTGGTCAGCCCGGTGATCAGCGTGGACAGCAGGATCGCCACCGCGATCATCGCCGCACCGACATAGATGGGCATTGAGCTCAGAAAGACTGTCCGATCCGGCGGGCCGCCACGATAGAACTGGTAATCACTCGGCCTGGGCACTGGACTGAACTCGGCTCCGTTCCTCGGCGGTTATTGGACGCGGAGTCCTGCTAGGCGCCCAACTGGCCGAATTCTTGTTCGCACGCAGGCCATCACGCGACGGCTTTGCGACGATCGGTGAGCAAGGGTTTCCGGAACAAATTGGCGGCCCGAGCCGGGCCGCCTGTTGCTTGCCTGCCGGCTCAGCGGCGGCCGAACAACCCGCCCATCATACCGCCGAACAGACCGCCGGGGCCGCCTGGCGGACCGGCACCGCCACCGCCGTAATGGCGCCGGCCGCCACCGCCGGAGGACCGGCGACGCGCCGGCTCGTCGTCTGCCTGTTCGGAGGAGGCCGCGCGGGTCGAGACAATCTCCGACAGCAGGGCCTTGTGCTGGAGCTTGTTGAGATAACCGGTCGCAGGATAGCCACGGGCAGCCTGCCACCGCCTCATCACGGAACGGGTCTCATCGTCGAACTTGCCCGTCGCCTTGACGTCGAAGCCGAGCCCGGTGAGGCGGCGCTGCACGTCGCGGCGCTGGTTCTTGTCCAGACCGATCTGGTCTTCAGACACCTGGTTGGCTTCTTCGGTAAAGGTCGCGGGATCGATCCCGGCCGAGAGGTTGCGGGTGGTGATGGATGGGCCATCCTGCAACGCCGCGATGCGGGCGAGCGCGATCGATTTGAACGTGCCGTTGGGATAGCTGGTGAGATAGGCATTGAGCTCCTCGACCTTGTTGGAGTCCCTGATCGAGCGCCAGAACTCGAGCTCGACGTCGGAGCCTTGCTTGCTCGCGGCCGACACCGGTGCGTTCGACGGATCGGTCGTGGCCGCAGCCGGCACGCCGACCGGATTGAGATAGACGTTGCCCGTGAGGTTGGTGTGCCCCCAGGGCAATTGCCCCTTGCTGGTCTCGTCACTGACCTGGGCACGGACCTTGGTCATCGCCTGCTGGATCTCGATCCCGGGCTGGGCAATGTTGGCGACGAGCGCGCGGGTGAACGGGCTGTTGGTGCCGGCCTCGCCGTCGAGCGCGGTCTGGCCGGGGCCGGTGGCAAAGGCAATCAGCGTGCCCTCGCCCGACTTCATCTCGGCAAGACCGGTCTGGACGTTGACGGAGCGGGTGGCCTTGGCCGAGCGGATCTTTGCCGCGAACGGATTGTCGCGGCAGGCGTCCAGGAACACGAGCTTCACCTTCGCGTCCGACATGGTCTGATCGAGCGTGAGGTCGACATTGATCGCCGCGCCCAGCTTGACGTCCATCTCGGATTTCAGGTCGGCGTCGACCGGCAACAGGTAGTTGACGCCGTTCACGGCAATCCCGTGGCCGGCATAGAAGAACACCGCGACGTCGGCGCCTTCGCTCTTCTTGCCGAACTCCAGCAGCTTCGCGGTCATGGCATCGCGGGTGAGGTTGGCGCCCTCGACGACGTCGAAGCCGACATTGCGCAGCACCCTGGCCATCGCCTTGGAGTCGATCGCGGGGTTGGGAAGCTGCGGGACGTTCTTGTAGGCGGCGTTGCCGACCACGAAGGCGACGCGCTTGTCCGCGAAGGCCGCGTTGCCGCTGACGAGAAATACTGCGATTGAAATTGCTGCGATCAAGAAGCGCATGATCATTCTCCCCTGATCCAAACTTCCTCGCTGCTCTCGGTTCGACCTGAGCCGATCCGATGAGAGCAATCTGATCCAATTCACAACGACGCACTGTGATCTGGATCACTCGGGGATTTCTGCTGCTCGAACCGAGCTGAGAGTCGCTGCGACGGTCGCTTTTTGGGCTGCTGACGCAGCGGGCAATACGGCTGGTGACGAACAATGGCCGAAAGATTGTACCTGCGCGGGCTGCGAGTCCAGCCGGTTCAGCTGTCGATGCCGAATGAGACGGCGCTTCTTCCCGGTGGCAGGGCACCGCCGCTGGCCCGACATGCCATGGATGCCGATCGGCGCCGGCGCTAGGATGCACGGGTCATTTCGGTCGTCTGGAATGTGACCCGCATCACATCGAGGCTGTTGAACCTTCCCTACGCTCGCAACATCAAATCGCCATCAGGCGTAACAGCGAGGATTCGACAATGACCCGTTTTGATAAGTTTTTTGGACTGAAGGCGATTACCCTCACGGCCGCGCTGTCGATGACGGCGGGCGTGGCTTTCGCCGGCGATAACGTCTCCGCCAACCAGATTCTGGATGCGCTGAAGCCGAAGCCGGCGACCCGCGGCCTGTCCGTCGGTCCGCAGGCCGATCCGGCGGTGCAGGCCAAGGAAGCGACGTTCCTGAACACGGTGCGCAACCGCTCGACCCGGTCGCTCTCGATGGGCGAGCGCGAGCAGATCGCCGAGCTCGCCGCGACCAAGCCGAAGATCGATCTGGAGATCCAGTTCGACTACAACTCGGCCGACATCGCCAAGACGTCGGTGCCGTCGGTGCAGGCGCTCGGCAAGGCGCTGTCCGATCCGTCGCTGAAGGGCTCGACCTTCGTGGTCGCCGGCCACACCGATGCGATCGGCGGCGAGGAGTACAATCAAGGCCTCTCCGAACGGCGCGCCGACACCATCAAGAAGTACCTGGTGCAGAACTATGGTCTCAACGGCACCGACCTCGTCACCGTCGGCTATGGCAAGACCAAGCTGAAGGACACCGCCAACGGCGCCGACCCGATCAACCGCCGCGTTCAGGTCGTGAACATGGAAGCCAAGACGACGGCGTCCAAGTAAACTGTCCAAGTGAAATTCAAGTCATCGCCGCGTGAAACACGCCGCCTGCCACGATCGTGACAGGCGGCGCTTCATATCCAGCTCTGGAACAGCATCAACCGGTTGAACGTCTGCATGGACGTGCCGATGAAGGCCGCCGAGATCGGCAGCATCACCGCAAAGCCGATCGCCGCGACCCCGACATAGGCCCACAGCAGCCAGCGCGGCAGCCCCTCTCGTCGCAGCACACAGACCAGCGCAAGCGACGCCACCGTTGCGGCCGGCAGATAATAGTAGAGGAAGCCGAGCGTGCGCGGCAGCAAAGCCCAGGCGAGCCAGGAGCCGAAATAGAACGCCGCGATCAGGAACGCATCCCAGCGCCGCGCGACGATGAAGTCGCGCAGCACGACGGCGAGCGCGAGCAGCGCCGGCCACGCGACCAGCGGATTGCCGAGGAAGACGATCGCGGAGACATTGTTCTCCGAGGTCTTGTCGAACAGGAACCACACCGGGCGCGCGAGCAGCGGCCAGGATGGCCACGCGCTCATATAGGTATGGCCGGCGATCGCGGTCGTGGTGTTGTCGGCGAATATCCGGCGCTGCGCCTCGATCAGATCCGGCAGCGACGCTCCGTAGAGCGGCACGAAGGCGGCAAGATATGTCAGCGCCGGCAGCACGGCGAAGCAGAGCGCGACATGCTGCACGCGAAGATCGGGCCAGAGATCGGGCCGATACCAGTCACTCGGCTTCGCGTCGGCGAACAGCGTGCGCCAGCCCTGCATCAGCCGGATCACCGCAACCACAACGATGCAGATGCCGAGCGGAAACAGGCCGCTCCATTTGCAAACCGCGGCGAGACCAAACAAGGCGCCCGCGAGCGCGAACAACGCATGCGGGCGCTCTCTTCGAAAGCCGTGCATGAAGGCGGCAATCGCGAGCAGGCCGAATCCGAGCGCGTAAATGTCCAGCATGGCGATACGCGCCTGCACGTAAAGCATCTGGTTGAAGCCCGCGATCGCCGCGGCGGCGATCGCCGGGCCTTGCGCGGAGAACAGCGCGAGCCCGCACAGATAGATCGCGACGATCGCGAGCGCGCCGAACAAGGTCGACGGATAGCGCCAGCCCAGCGCATTGTCGCCGAAGGCTGCGATCGATGCCGCGATCAGCTCCTTGGCCAGCGGCGGATGCATCGGGTTGAGCATCGGTTGCGATAGCGTGGGTGCCAGCATCTGCCGTGCCGCCGGCACGTAGTGCACCTCGTCGAAGACGAACTTCTCCGGCGCCGTCAGGCCGATCAGCAGCGCAAGATGCGCGACCAGGAAAATCGCGACAGCGATCACTGCGCTCTGCGACACCTTCGGAACCGCGGGCAATTCGAACGGCTGCTGTGGGGCTATTTTGCGTGGCAAATCTGCTTCACCGCGGAGAAAAACAAAGACGGCACTTTTCATTGAACGCATTCTGCCGCAACTGTCACTAAGCATAACGCACGTCCAGCGCTGCTTGTGATAATTTCGCCACATCAGAAGCGCGCGCGATCCGGTACGATCAGGGACATATCGATCGGTTGCGAAATGAATTTGCGTTTCTGGCTTTTCCCCACTCTGTTGTCGGCACTCGTCTGCGCGGCGCCTTGCGCGCAGGCACAGACGCGCGTCGGCGAAGCCGTCGTGATCCAGAACGACGTGGTGCGCGTGGCCACGACCACGACGCCGATCAGTGTCGGCGACAGCATGCTGCGCGACGAGACTGTGCGCACCGGCGCCGGTAGCGCTGCGCGCTTCGTCATGGCCGACAGCACCAATCTGTCGCTCGGTCCTAGCGCCACGCTGAAGCTCGACCGCACCGTCTTCAACGACGAGCACAGCTATCGCGACGTCGCGATCCGCATGACCACAGGCGCATTCCGTTTCGTCACCGGACATTCGGAAAAGACCGCCTACAAGATCACGACACCGCTCGCGACCATCGGCGTGCGCGGCACCACGCTCGACATCCTCTCCCAGCGCGGCCGCTCCGTCGTCGTGCTTCAGGATGGCGCCGCCAGCGTCTGCACGACCAGCTCCCAGTGCGTGCAGCTCACCCAGCCCGGCGACACCGCAATCATCACCTCGGCCGGCGGCAAGGTCAGCATCACCAAGACCAACACGCCGCCCTGGACCTTTGCCGCCAACTGCGCCGCAAGCGCCGGGCTGTGCTCGGTCAACCAGTATGCGGACGCCTCGCCGACCATCACGCCTGCCGTCCACGACGACGGCATGCTGTGCGGGCGGTGATGATGGCGAAACTCGACGTCAGACGCCTCGTCCTCGCCGCCGCGCTGACCGCAACCGCTGCGTTTGCGTTCTTCGCGTTCAATGCGCGACCGGCGGCAGCGCAGGCGTCTTGCGAGTCCGAATGCGGTGGGCCGACGCCCTCACCGTCACCGACCTATTCGCCGTCGCCGACACCCACACCGACCCCCTCGCCTTCGCCAAGCCCCTATCCGTCGTCCTCGCCGAGCCCGTATCCACCACCTCCACCTTCGGGCCCGACCGGCGCGGACTCCAGCGGCAATTCGATCGGCGGCCTCGCCAACCAGCGCTTCAACCAGATGATCACCAACCGGGTGCTCGGCACGGTGCTGCTCGGCGTCAACGAGCAGGTCAATTGCAGCGACTGCATCAGCGCATTCGGCTCGGCCGGCTCGTTCTCGGCCGGTATTCACGGCCGCAAGGAGCTGACCAACAACCTGTCGCTGCTCGCCGGCATCGCCTACACGCAATACAGCGAGGGCGGCTACAACATCACCAGCGCGCCGATCGGCGCCTTCGCTCTGCGCTATGATTTCACCGACTGGGGCTCGTCGCGCCCGTTCTTCGACGTCGGCACCATCCTGACGCCGTGGGAGAAGGCGCGCTACACCCGCAGCTACAACACCAGCCTCGGGCCGGTGAGCGTCACGGGCTCGACCAACGCGTCGAACTACGCCGTCTATGGCCGTGCCGGCTGGATGAGCCGCGTGTCCCCGCGCGACGAATTCGCGGCCTCGATCGAAGTATGGCAGCTTTGGCAGCGCGTCTCCGGCTATTCGGACAGCGCCGTGGCGTTCAATCCGTTCGACGCCTCCATTGCGACCGGCACCGACCGCACCAGCCTGGTCAAGATCGGCGGCCAGTGGACGCACCTCTTCGGCAGCAACATCGAGACCAACATCAATGGCGGCTGGGTGCAGTCCTTCGCCAGCCATGGCGGCATCGTCGCCACCGTGACCGGCGACGGCCTGGTGGTGCCGACGATGGGCAACCAGGGTTGGTTCGAATACGGCGGCCGCCTCGGCTTCCGCGTGCAGAAGGGCTGGATCGTCGACCTGTTCGCCAACGGCACGCTGGGCCCGCAGCCGGTGGGGAACACCATCCATGGCGGCGTGGGGCTGAGGATTAATTACTAGGCGGGATCTCGCCCCAAATTCCGCTGTCATGCCCCGCGAAGGCGGGGCATCCAGTACGCCGCAGCTTCTCCGCATCACTCAAACGTCTCTGGAATACTGGATCGCCCGGTCAAGCCGGGCGATGACCGTGAGCATGTGGCAAGGCCATAGGCCTCACGCCGCCGACTTGCCCTCGAACGCCCGCCGCAGCACTTCCACATCGAGCTTCACCATCTTCATCATGGCCTGCATCGCGCGCGCAGCCGCAGCCTTGTCTGGGCTCGACAGGAATTCGAACATCACCTTCGGCACCACCTGCCAGGATACGCCCCAGCGATCGCTGATCCAGCCGCACTGCTGCTCCTTGCCGCCATGAGCAAGGAACGCGCTCCAGACGCTATCGACCTGAGCCTGGTCGTCGCAATGGATCATCAGCGAGATTGCGTGGGTATATTCCACCTTCATGCCGCCGTTGAGCGCGAGCAGGGGCTGCCCGGCCACCGTGAACTCGACGACGAGCACGGAGCCTGTCTTGCCGGACGGGCCGTCCGAAACGTTGCGCTGGACGTGCGTGATTTCCGAGTTCGGAACGAGCGACACGTAGAACTTCGCGGCTTCCTCGGCATCGCCGTTGAACCACATGCAGGGCACGAGCTTGGACATCGTGAATGCTCCTCTTCAGATGGTCGATGTTCGTTGGCTTCGGTCAGGCGTTCGCCATGTCGGACTGCGCGGCGAAGGCTGCCATGTCCATCCAGTTCACGCCCCACATATGACCGTCCGGATCCTCGAAGCTGCGGCCGTACATGAAGCTGTATTCGTCCTTCGGGCTGGGATCGGCCACACCGCCCGCGGCCTCGGCCTTGCCGACGACGTCATCGACCTCGTCGCGGCTGTCGGCCGAGAGGCAGAGCAGCACCTGGTTGGAGGTCTTGGCATCCGCGATCGGCTTCGGCGTGAACTTGCGGAATTTGTCGTGGGTCAGGAGCATGGCGAAGATGGTCTCGGAGAAGACCATGCAGCTCGCCGTCTCGTCGCTGAATTGCGGGTTCCTGACCGCACCGACCGCCTCGTAAAAGGCCGTCGCGCGCTTGAGGTCGGTCACCGGCAGATTGACGAAGATCATTTTGGGCATCGGAGGCTCCTTGGGCGGGGGTTCTGCCCAAGGACGGATGGCCCAGCGGCCATCCGACACGGCTTCCGGATATTTTTTAAAGGCTGTGCCTGCGTGGTTCTGTCACACAAAACCAGCAGGCTTTCAGGCCCTTACTTCTTCTCGTTGGGATCCCGGTGCACGGGGTCGATCCACAGCACGGTCTCGGGCTTCTCGACCGGCTCGATGTCGAGGTTGATCGCGACCGCCTCGCCGTCGCTGCGCACCAGCACGCATTCCAGCACCTCGTCCCGGCTGGCGTTGATCTCCTGATGCGGCACGTAAGGCGGGACGAAGATGAAATCGCCGGGGCCGGCCTCCGCCGTGAATTGCAGGCTCTCGCCCCAGCGCATCCGCGCCTTGCCCTTCACCACGTAGATGACGCTTTCGAGATGGCCGTGGTGATGCGCACCGGTCTTGGCGTCCGGCTTGATGCTGACCGTGCCCGCCCACAATTTCTGCGCGCCGACGCGCGCGAAATTGATCGCGGCCGCACGGTCCATGCCCGCCGTCGACGGCACGTTGGTATCGAGCTGATTGCCGGGAATGACGCGCACGCCGTCATGTTTCCAGCGATCGTCATGATCGTGGTCATGGTGGGAATGCGTGTGGTCATGGCCGGTCATGGGACTTGCTTTCTGTTGGTTCCGTGCGCGGCAAGCTAACCAAAGCGGGCCTATCAAGCCATACCCAAAATCGGAACTCTCGTAGTCGGCAGGCGTTGTTTTCGCGAGCCAACTGGAAGGAGAGTTTCATGGGTAGCACGAGCGACAAGATCAAGGGCACCGCCAACGAGGCAATCGGCAAGGCCAAGCAGGGCATCGGTGAAGCCACCGGTTCCGATCGCCTGAAGGGCGAAGGCGTGGTCCAGGAAGTGAAGGGCAAGGGCCAGCAGGCCATGGGCGACGCCAAGGACGCCGCGAAGGAAGCAATCGATCGCGCCGCGGCTGCGGCAAAGCGCGCGGCGGAGTGACCCGCATCAATCTGAAAGCGAAAAGACCGGCCGCGAGGCCGGTCTTTTTGTTTCCGTGGGGACGTGCGGTTCACTTCACCGCGAGCAATTCCACGTCGAACATCAAAGTCGCGTTCGGCGGGATCACGCCACCGGCGCCGCGGGCGCCGTAGCCGAGCTGCGGCGGGATGATCAGCGTACGCTTGCCGCCGACCTTCATCGTGGCAACGCCCTCGTCCCAGCCGGCGATGACACGGCCCTTGCCGATCGGAAACTCGAACGGCTCGTTCCGGTCGACCGACGAGTCGAATTTCTTGCCCTTCTGGCCGTTCTCGTAGAGCCAGCCGGTGTAGTGCATCACGCAGATCTGGCCGGGCTTCGGCGAGGCGCCGGTGCCGACAACGCTATCAATGGTCTGCAAGCCTGAAGCTGTGGTCATGGTCTTTCCTGCGGTCTGGGCCGAGGCCGTGGTGGAAACGAATGTCGACACGCTGCCGATCACGGTGATCGCGAGTGCCGACATGATGGCGAGGAGCGCGCGCTGGAAACGCTGCATAAGAGACCTTCCGTTTGAGGCGGAAGGTGTCTAGCGCAACGAAGCAATCGTTTCCAGCCCTCGGCCCTTAATAGCCCAGCGCGCAGCCGTCCTTGCGCGGATCGGAACCGCCGGTGAGCGTGCCCTTGTCCCAGTCGATCCAGATCGCCTGGGCGCCGCCGAGCGGGCCGACCACGCTGGTGGTCTTGTGGCCGAGCTTTTTCAGGCCTTCGACGATATCGGCAGGTACGCTGTCCTCGAGCTGGTACTGGCCCTCGTAGTGCAGACCGCGCGGCATGTCGATCGCCTCCTGCACGTCGCAGCCATAGTCGAGGATGTTGGTCACGACGTGGGTCTGGCCGACAGGCTGGTACTGTCCGCCCATCACCGCGAACGGCATCACGGAGCGGCCGCCCTTGGTGAGGAGGCTCGGCATGATCGTGTGCAGCGGGCGCTTGCCGCCGGCGATGCAATTGGGATGGCCGGGCTGGATGCGGAAGCCGCCGGCGCGGTTCTGGAACAGCACGCCGGTCTTGTTCGAGACGATCGCCGAGCCGAAGGAATGCGCGATCGAATTGATGAACGAGCAGACGTTGCGGTCCTTGTCCACGACCGTGATGTAGATGGTCGAGGGATTCATCGGCGGCGCGACGTTCGGCAGGTCGAGCATGCCGTCCATGCGGATCTTGCTGATGTACTCGTCGGCAAAGCCCTTCGCGAGCATTTCGGCGACGTCGATCTTCATATGGTCGGGATCAGCGACATGCATCTCGCGATTCATGTAGGCGATGCGCGCGGCTTCGGCTTCGAGATGGAAGCGCTCGATGCTGAGCGGCGCGTACTTGGTCAGGTCGAACCGCGACAGGATGTTGAGCATCAAGAGCGCGGTGACGCCCGGGCCGTTCGGCGGGCACTGCCAGACGTCGTAACCCTTGTAATTGGTGCCGATCGGCGTCGTCGTCTCGGTGGTGTGGGCGGCGAAATCGTCGAGCGTGTGCAGGCCGCCGATCTCCCTGAGGGTCTCGACCATGTCCTCCGCGATCGCGCCCTTGTAGAAGGCATCGCGGCCGTCCTTGGCGATCGCGCGCAGCGTCTTGCCGAGCTCGGCCTGGCGGATGATGTCGCCGGCGACCGGCGGCTTGCCGCCCGGCAACAGGTAACGCACGGTGTTGGTGCCACCCTTCAGCTTCTCGAACTGGTTCTTCCAGTCGAAGGCGATGCGCGGGGCGACGACGTAACCCTCTTCCGCCGCCTTGATCGCGGGCTGGAGCAGGCGGTCGAAGCCGAACTTGCCGTGATCGCGCAGCACGGTCGCGAAGGCGTCGATCACGCCGGGGATCGAGACCGCATGCGCCGAGGTCAGCGGTACGGAATTGATCTTGCGCTCGAGATACCAGTCGGCGTTCGCCGCCTTCGGGGCCCGGCCGGAGCCGTTATAGGCGATGATCTTGCCCTCGCCGCGCGGCTGGATCAGCGCAAAGCAGTCGCCGCCGATGCCGGTCGATTGCGGCTCGATCACGCCGAGCAGCGCCGAACCCGCCACCGCCGCGTCCACCGCCGTACCGCCCTCGCGCAGCACCTCGATCGCGGCCAGGGAGGCCTGCGGATGCGAGGTCGCGACCATCGCGTTGGTGGCGTGGACCGTGGACCTGCCGGGGAAATGGAAGTTTCTCATCGAAGTTTTGCTCTCTCAGGGCTCTCTTGGGGGGCTCTCTTGGGCCGTCGGCGCGGAGGGCGCGCCGTCTCGGAAAAACCGGGCCTACATGACACATTCCGGCCCGCCGGGGCAATGCTGGCATACCAGCGAAATAGCTGCCATCCGCTGGGCGTATAGACCTTTTGCCGTCCGGGGCCTTGCGGGTTTTCTGGGCGGCGGCCGCCTGCTAAACGAGCCGCCATGATCCACAAGGTCGCCGCCTTTTACCAATTCGCCGCCCTGCCCGATTACCGCGCGCTGCGCGAGCCGTTGCGCGCGTTCTGCGCAGGCCTCACGCTCAAGGGCAGCGTGCTGCTCGCCCAGGAAGGTATCAACGGCACGATTGCGGGTGCGCCCGAGGCGATCGACGCCTTCGTCCACGAGCTCGCGCACGGCGCCCTGTTCGGCGGCCGGCTGAACAATCTCGAGCTGAAATTCTCGACCGCCGAGGCGATACCGTTCGGCCGGCTCAAGGTGCGGCTGAAGAAGGAGATCGTCACGCTCGGCGACGAGGCCGCCGATCCGACGCGGCAGGTCGGCACGTACGTCGCGGCCGCCGAATGGAACGCGCTGATCACAGCACCCGATACGCTGGTGCTCGACACCCGCAACGCCTTCGAGGTCGCGATGGGGACGTTCGAGGGTGCGGTCGATCCTGAAATCAAGAGCTTTGGTCAGTTCAAGGATTTTGCCGCCGAGCAGCTCGATCCGGCCAAGCATCGCAGGATCGCGATGTTCTGCACCGGCGGCATCCGCTGCGAGAAGGCGAGCGCGCATCTGCTCGCGCGCGGCTTTGCCGAGGTCTATCACCTCAAGGGCGGTATTCTCAAATATCTGGAAGAGGTGCCGGAGGCGCAGAGCCGCTGGCGCGGTGAATGTTTTGTATTCGACGAGCGCGTCGCACTCGGTCATGGCTTGCGCGAACGGGGCCTACGCGAACAGGAATTGGGGCACGACCGTGACGAGTGACATCAAGGCGCTGGGCGAACGGATCGACACGCTGGAGACACGCATCGCCTATCAGGACGATACGATCGAGACGCTCAACCAGACGATCACCGCGCAGTGGAAGCAGATCGACGCGCTGACGCGGAAGATCGCGGAGCTCGGCGAGCGACTTCAGGAAGCCGAGACGAATGCGCCGGGCCCTGCCAACGAGCCCCCGCCGCATTATTGAGGATGATGGGCTATAGCCCTGACGCCTTCGGCAGCAGGCTCGCCACCTCGACCGACATCATCAGGCGGTCGCGCCCGCCCTGCTTCGCCGCATAGAGCGCC
The DNA here is from genome assembly GCF_040547725.1 of Bradyrhizobium sp. LA2.1. Lineage (NCBI taxonomy): Bacteria > Pseudomonadati > Pseudomonadota > Alphaproteobacteria > Hyphomicrobiales > Nitrobacteraceae > Bradyrhizobium > Bradyrhizobium sp. LA2.1. The sequence goes on along the minus strand of NZ_JBEPQI010000029.1, from coordinate 123,617 downwards.
TGATCGGCGGCCTCGACGAGCGAGCCCACGCCGGCGGTGCGTTCCAGCGCGGGCCGGCAGGCCGCGCCGCCAAGCGAAGCGGTGACGCAGCCCGACGCGTGATTGGTACTGTGGACGAGGCCCGCCTCGCGGATCGCCCGGCGGATCCGCTCGCCGATCCGCGCGCAGCCGGCGGCATCGGTGTTCGGCAGCAACATGGCGAATTCCTCACCGCCGTAGCGCGCAGCCAGATCTCCGGCGCGCTGCATCTCGGCCGCGATGACCTTCGCCACCACGCGCAGACAGGCATCGCCCGCGGGGTGGCCGTATTCGTCGTTGTAGGCCTTGAAGTGGTCGACGTCGATCATCAGCAAAGCGAGGCTGGAGCGGTCGCGATAGGCGCGCGCCCATTCCTCCTTCAACCGTTCGTCGAAACGGCGGCGGTTGGCGAGCCCGGTGAGGCTGTCCTCGATCGCAAGCGTCTCGAGCCTGGTCTCCAGCTTCTTCTGCTCGGTGATGTCGCGCGAGATCGCGACCACCCCGTCGACGTTGCCGTTTTCCTTGCGCGTCACCCGCATGGTCGATTCGAGCCAGACTTCCGAGTTTTGCCGGTGCGCGTTGCGATAGGTGACGCGCGCCTCGTCCTTTTCGCCACGCTTCATGGCATCGACGACCGCCTGGACCTGCGGCCGATCATCCGCATGGATGCCGGCGAGCGCCGGCGTTCCGATCAGCTGATTGGGCCGCCAGCCGACGACGCGAACCGACGAGGGCGAGACATAGCGCAGCCGCTCGTCGAGCCCGATGCGGGTCACCATGTCGCTGGAGCCTTCGGCGAGCAGGCGGAAATGCGCCTCTTTCTCGACCAGGGCCGCGGCCATGCGCTGGCCCCGCTGCAACTGCCGCACCAGCACCGCACCGATGACCGCGATCAGCACGACCAGCGCGAGCACGTAGAGCATGCGAGAGATCGCCGCGGCTCGCCAGGGCGCCAGCAGCTCGGCCTTGTCGACCATGGCAAGCAGGACGAGCGGATAACGGCCAGAGCGCTTGAAGAAGCTGACGCGCTCGGCGCCGTCCAGCGGCGACCTGAAATGGTATGCGCCGCCCGGCTGCTGCAGGCTCGCGTCGCGGAATAGCGGGGTGTCGGCGACGCTGCGGCCGACGAACCTGTCGTTGCTTGGATTGCGCGCGATGATCATGCCGTCGCCATGCACGAGCGACACGGAGCTGTTGCGGCCGAGCTCGAACTGCTCGTAGAAATGCGCGAGATAGTTCGCGCTGATGGTCGCAAGCACGACACCGCCGAAGCTGCCGTCCTGCTTGTTGAAGCGGCGCGACAGGGTGACGACCCATTCGCCATCGAGCTGGCTCCGCACCGGATGGCCGACATGAGGCTCCCGTTTCGAGGACAGCAGGTGATGACGGAAGAAGGCGTCGTCGCTGAGCGTCGAGCCGATCGTGCCCGGCGAGGTCAGCCAGTTGCCCTGGTCGTCGATGATGGCGAGGCTGTGAATGCGCGCGATCGCCTTCTTGCGTGCCTCCAGCAAATTCCTGAGCTTGGCGATCGTGGCGGGTTCGGCGCCGTCCATCTCCAGCCGACTGACGACGCCGACGACGCCGGAATCCAGCAGGTCGAGGCTGTCCTCCGCATGCTGCGTCAGCGAGCGCGCAACATTCGCCATCTCGGTCTCGGCGCCCTTGAGCACGGCATCGCGCGCGGCCCATTCACGCCAGCCGCTGACGCCGAGGATGGTCACACAAGTGAGCACGACAAACGCCGCCGCGCGCAACGGCAGGCGGCTCCATCCGGCTCTTTGTGAGGCGACGGTCATGCGGCAGAAATCTCCGATCGCCGGAACTTCCACCGCTTCTGTTATTGAACCCTGAAACGCTTGAGGACATTCGCAGCGTTATGCGGGTTTTCCCGTACTCCTACGGACTGGAGCGTCGCTGGATCGCTAACAATGCGTTAGCGACCCTATCGGAAACCGAGCGCCCCGGCGCTCGCTGAACGTCGGCCTTAGCTGAAGATCGACTTAACCTTGTCCCAGAGCGAGGGACTGTCGGCGTCCGCATCGGCCTTCGACGGTGTCGGCTGCGCAGCGCTGACCGGATCGGACGCAGGGAAACTGTCCTCCAGCCCGGCTTCAAGCTTGGTATGGCGATCGGCGGCCAGCGCCTTGCCAAGATCATCAGCGTGCTTGTCGTGCGGCGCGGGATTGAATGTCTCAGCCATGGAGTCCTCCTCGATTGGGAGGTCAACTCGGTGCATTTGCGCTGGTTCCACTGTTCCGCTCCGGCTTCCGGCAGTGTATCAGGAACCTCAATCTTGATAGGACCGTCCGTGCCCCAGTCTGCGACAAAGCCCTTCATCGACGTGCTCTCCGGCCAGCGCCAGGCTACCCCGCCCATGTGGATGATGCGGCAGGCCGGGCGCTATCTGCCGGAATATCGCGAGGTGCGGGCCAAGGCCGGCGGCTTCCTCGATCTCTGCTTCAACCCGGAGCTTGCCGCCGAAGTGACGCTGCAGCCGATCCGCAGGTTCGGCTTCGATGCAGCGATCATCTTCTCCGACATCCTGGTGATCCCCTATGCGCTCGGCCGTTCCGTGCGGTTCGAGGTTGGCGAGGGTCCGCGGCTGGAGCCGTTGGATGATCCCGCAAAAGTCGCGACACTCGCCGCGCACGCCGACTTCGGCAAGCTCAAGCCGGTGTTCGAGGCGCTCAGAATCGTGCGCGGTGCGCTCGATCCCAAGACCGCACTGATCGGCTTCTGCGGAGCGCCGTGGACGGTGGCGACCTACATGGTCGCAGGCCAGGGCACGCCCGACCAGGCGCCCGCGCGGATGATGGCCTACCGGCATCCGGAGGCGTTTGCGAAAATCATTGACGTGCTCGTGGAGAATTCGATCGAGTATCTGCTGGCACAGCTCGCGGCCGGTGCCGGTGCCTTGCAAATCTTCGACACCTGGGCCGGCGTGCTTCCGCCGGCCGAGTTCGCGCGCTGGTCGGTCGAGCCGACCCGGCGCATCGTCGAAGGCGTGCGCGCAAAAGTGCCCGATGCGAAGATCATCGGTTTTCCGCGCGGCGCCGGCGCGCAATTGCCTGGCTATGTCGAGGCGACCGGCGTGAATGCCGTCAGCATCGACTGGACCGCCGAGCCCGCCTTCATCCGCGAGCGCGTGCAGAGCCGCGTCGCGGTGCAGGGCAATCTCGATCCGCTGGTGCTGATCACGGGCGGCGCGGCGCTCGACCGCGCGGTGGACGACGTGCTGGCGAACTTTGCCCAAGGGCGCTTCATTTTCAATCTCGGTCACGGCATCCAGCCGGAAACGCCGATCGCCCATGTCGAGCAGATGCTGAAGCGCGTGCGGGGCTAAGGCTCCGCGTCGTCATTGCGAGCGCAGCGAAGCAATCCAGAATCTCTCCGCGGTGACAGCCTGGATTGCTTCGCTACGCTCGCAATGGCGGGTGCTGCACGTACTGCGCTCTCAAAATTTAGCGCGGCCGGCTGCGCTCGATGATCTCGGCGGCGCCCTTCGTCAGCAGATCCAGTCCCACCGCACGGCCGAGCTCGCGCGGGCGGTTGGCGGGGCCGGTGTGCGAGGCTTCGATGATGGTGTTGCCGGAGAGGTCGAGCACGGACGCCGTCAGCGACATCTGATCGCCTGCGATGGTCGAAAAACCCGCCACCGGCGAATTGCAATGGCCGTTGAGCACCCACAGCACCTCGCGCTCGGCATCGGCAGAAGCGTGCGCAGAGGGATCGTCGATCGATGCCAGGATCTGCCGCGTCTGCCAGTCCTGAGCCGCGCATTCCACCGCGACGATGCCCTGCCCTGCCGCGGGCAGCATCTCCGCCGCGGAGAATTCATAGGCGATACGGTGCGAGAGGTCGACGCGGTCGAGGCCGGAACGCGCCATGATCAGCGCATCCGCCGGCCCCACCGCGCCACCATCCGGCAACTTCTGCTTCTCGCCATTGTCGAGTTTGCGCACGCGGGTGTCGGCGGCGCCGCGGAAGTGGATCACTTCGACATCGGGAAACAGCCGCCGCGCATAGGCGGCGCGACGCACGGCGTTGGTGCCGATCTTGAAACCCTTGCCGCGGGACTGGCGCAGCGCTTCCAGCGTCACGCCATCGCGCAACACCAGTGCGTCACTCGGGGGATCGCGCGATAGCGTAGCGCCGATGACGAGGCCGGGCGTGTCCTCATTGCCGGGCATGTCCTTCAGCGAATGCATCGCGGCCTGCAATTCGCCGGAGAGCACGGCAGCGCGGATCTGCGCCACGAAGGCGCCGCCCTTGCCGCCATGCGGCAGCAGCTTGCTGGTCTGGTCGAGATCGCCCGTGGTGTCGAACTTGACGATCTCGACATCGAGATCGGGTATGGCGGCGGTCAGGCGGCGCGCAATCTCTTCCGTCTGTGCCAGCGCCATCGCGCTCTTGCGTGTGCCGATCTTGAATCGCGTAGCCAAGTCCTAATCCTTTCAACGCGCGAATTTAGCGCGCGTCCTCCAATATCATGTCGGAGGCCTTTTCGGCGATCATGATGATCGGCGCGTTGGTATTCCCCGACACGAGGTCCGGCATGATCGAACCGTCGACGATGCGAAGGCCTTCGAGCCCCCTCACCTTCAGCCGCTGGTCCACCACCGCCAGCGCGTCATTGCCCATACGACAGGTCGAGGTCGGATGGTAGATGGTGCTGCCGCGCTCGCGGCAATAATCGAGCAGCTCTCCATCCGTGGATACCTTCGCGCCGGGATCGTACTCGCTGACCACGAACGGCTTCAGCGCCGGCGCATTCAGGATCTTGCGCAGGATCTTCAGGCCTTCGACATTGGTGGTGCGGTCGGTCTCGGTCGACATGTAGTTGACGCGGATCTCCGGCGGCACGGTCGGGTCCGCACTTTTGATGCGCAAGGTCCCGCGGCTTTCGGGCCGGAGCTGGCACACCGACGCCGTGAACCCGGAAAAATCATGCAGCTTCTCCCCCATCTTGTCGGTCGAGAACGGCAGGAAATGCACCTGGATGTCGGGCGAGGCCAGACGCGGACTGGTCTTGAAGAACGCGCCCGCGGTGCCGGCCGCGATGGTCAGCCAGCCCTTCCGGAACAGCGCATAGCGCGCGCCGGCCAGCGTGCGGCGGAACGGATTATTGACGGTGTCGTTGAGCGTGATCTTCTGCGAGCAGCGCATCACGATGCGGACCTGCATGTGGTCCTGGAGATCGTGGCCGACGCCCGGCGCGTCCAGCACGACATCGATGCCGTGCTTGCGCAAGAGATCGGCAGGGCCGACGCCGGAGAGCTGAAGGAGCTGCGGCGAGTTGTAGGCGCCGCTCGACAGCACGACCTCCTTGCGCGCGCGGGCCCGGCGCACGGTTGTGCCTTGCCGATATTCGACGCCGACCGCGCGGCGTCCCTCGAACAGCACGCGCTGGCCGAGCGCCTCGGTCTCGACCTTGAGATTGCTGCGCGTCTTCGCGGGTCCAAGATAGGCCACCGCCGTCGAGGCACGGCGGCCGTTGCGCGTCGTGGTCTGGAACAGGCCGACGCCCTCCTGCGTGGCGCCGTTGAAATCGGGATTGTAGGGCAGACCGGTCTCGACCGCGGCTTCCATGAAGGCCTTCGACAGCGGATCGGTCACGACCATGTTGGACACCGGCAGCGGGCCGCCGCTGCCGTGATATTGATCGGCGCCGCGCGCCTGGTTCTCGGCCTTCTTGAAATAGGGCAGCACGTCGTCATAGCCCCAGCCGGTGTTGCCGTGCTGGCGCCAGCGATCGTAATCCTCGTGCTGGCCGCGGACATAAAGCAGGCCGTTGATCGAGCTCGATCCGCCCAGCGTCTTGCCGCGCGGCTGGAACACCTGGCGCCCCTTCAATTCGGGCTCCGGCTCGGTCTGGTACATCCAGTTGACGGTCTTCTCCTTGAACAGTTTTCCGTAGCCGAGCGGCACGTGGATCCAGATGTTGGAATCCTTAGATCCCGCCTCGAGCAGCAGTACGCTGTGCTTGCCGTTCGCCGAGAGCCTGTTGGCGAGCACGCAGCCGGCAGAGCCGGCGCCGACGATGATGTAGTCGAACTCAGGATCCGACGGCGCGAGGGAAGAATTTGCGTTCATGCGCTACTGTTCTTCTTGTTGGTGGGCGTTTCCGGTTCGTCACTAGCACAATCATGCGCGTAGACGCAGCGCCTCGACCAGTGACTTGAACGCACGGGCATATTCCGCCCCTGCCCTTGCGATATCCGTGCGCCCGGCGCAGGCGACCGCCGCCTCCGTCACCGCGCCGAGCAGCAGCCGCGCCAGCGGCGCGACCGGTTGCTTTGCGATGAGGCCGGCCTCCATCGCCGCCGACAGCGCGCGCGGCATCTTACCGCCAAAATGCTGCGCGTCGATCTCGCGCCAGCGCTCCCAGCCGAGCACGGCGGGGCCGTCGCGCAGGATGATCTGGCCGGTCGGCCCCTTGGCGGTCGCCGCAAAGTAATGCTGGGTGCCGGCGACCATCGCGGCGAGGACGTCCTTCTCGGCGCGCGCGGTGCGGTCGATCTCGGCGACGAGATCGCGCGAGACAGCATCGAACACCGCTTCGAACACCGCCTCCTTGGTCTTGAAGTGATGATAGACCGCGCCCTTGGCGACGCCCGCGGCCGCCGCGATGTCGTCCATGGTGGTCGCGGCAAAGCCCTGCGTCCCGAACAGGCGGCGCGCCGCCGTCAGGATCGCCTCCGATGTCGCCGCCCGCCGCTCCGCCTGCTTTGCCATGGCTCCCGTCTAGTCCAATTCGTCGCACCCGGCCAGTTGACTTTTCGACTACCGGTCAGTATTTACCGACCATCAGTCGGTTTTAATCGTGAGGTGCGCCATGCCGAGCCGTGACGTCGTCGAAGCTTTTGCGAAGCGATTGGAGGATGGGGAGTTTGTCGAAGCGATCGAGCAGTACTACACGTCCGATGCCGCGACCTATGAGAACAACGCCGCCCCGACAGTCGGCCGCGACAAGCTCGTCGCCAAGGAGCGCGGCGTGCTCGCGGCCTCCAGGGAGGTCAAGGCCGTCCGCATCGGGCCGAGCCTGATCGACGGCGATCACGTCGCGACACGCTGGCGGTTCAGCTTCACCAATGCCGAAGGCGTCGTCCGAACGCTGGATGAGATCGCGTGGCAGACCTGGCAGGGCGATCAGCTGATCGAAGAACGGTTCTATTATGATCCGAAGCAGCTCGGGCGGTGACGTTCGGCACATTTGGCAACAGAGCGGGCTGGCAGCCTCCTCGCGGCCATCCTTCGAGACGCCCGCCCTCAGCGGGCTCCTCAGGATGAGGTCTGCTCCGCGGCAACATCTTACACCCTCATGGTGAGGAGCGCCGCCTTGCGGCGCGTCTCGAACCATGAAGGCCGAGCGCGTTCTGCGATCGGCCCACTGTTACAACCGTAACGCGGGGCGCCGCATTTGTATCGATTTGTTATCGATACCCTCGCTTGAACACGCAGAAGTGGCCATGGCGATCGTGGCCAGCGGGGATAATTCATATTTCGTCAAAGGTTTGCAGCGAATCCTCCTGATCGAGCCGGACAAACGGCCCATGCTGTTAGGCCCTGGAATGCGGACTCAAACGACCAGCTATTTCGCGCGGCTGTTCGCCGGCGATCTGTCGGCCTTTGGCGGTCCTGCAACCGACGAAGCCGTCGCCGGACATATCCGCGCCGATCAGATGTCACTGGTGCTCGGCTACTCCGTCGGCATCATGCTTGCCAATGCCTGCAACGCGGCCGTGCTCGCCATCGCGCTCTGGCATTCGCCGGACTGGAAGTTTGCGTTGGCCTGGGCCGCGATCGTGGCCGGCGCCGCGATTGCGTTCGGCCTGCAATCCCACGCCTCGCGCCGGATCACAAAACCGCAATTCGTTTCGCGCCGGGCCATGCATCGGCTGGTGCGCAACGCCTTCGTGCTCGGCGTTGCCTGGGGCATCGTCCCGGTCGCCTTCTTCGCGAATGCCGCGACCGGCGGCCAGCTCGTGATCACCTGCCTTTGCTCGGGAATGCTGGCCGGCGGCGCGCTGGCCTTCGCCACGATCCCGATTGCGGCCATCGCCTTCACCAGCCCCATCTTCGTCGGCATCGCCATCTGCCTCGGCCGCGACGGCGATCCCGCCTATGTGCTGATGGCCATCCTGGTGGTGGTTTACGGCAGCGTGCTGCTGCGTGCGGTGTTCGTCAATTCATTCGCGTTCGCGCGGCGCGTGATCCGGCAGATCGAGGCCGAGCGCACGGTCCGGCAGGATCCCCTCACGCTGTTGCCCAACCGCTTCGCCTTCAACGAGACGCTCGAAGCCGCGCTGCGGCGGATGGCCCTGTCCGGCGAGGAATTCGCGGTGCTCCTGCTCGACCTCGACCGTTTCAAGGAGGTCAACGACAAGTTCGGCCACCCCGCCGGCGACGAATTCCTGGTCCAGGTCGCAAGCCGGCTACAACGTTGCACGCGCGCGGCCGAGCACGTCGCGCGAATCGGCGGCGACGAGTTCGCGCTGGTGATGGCCAATCTGGCGCGGCCCGAGGATGCGCTCGAGATCGCCGAACGCTTCGTCGCGGCCTTCGACGAACCGTTCCAGATCGAGGGCCGCCAGATCGCCGGCGCGACCAGCGTCGGCATCGTGCTGGCGCCGCGCGACGGCACCACGCAGCTCGACATCATGAAGAATGCCGACGCCGCACTGTATCGCGCCAAGAAGGCAGGTCCCGGCACGGTCTGCTTCTTCGAGGAAGCCGATGACAGGGTGTCACGCGATCGCAAGGCGCTGCAAGCGGACCTCGAAGGCGCCATCGCCAGGGACGAGCTGTTCCTGGTGTTCCAGCCGTTCCTCGATCTCGGCGAGAACCGCATCACCGGCTTCGAGGCGCTGCTGCGCTGGCAGCATCCCCGGCGCGGACTAGTGCCGCCGAGCGAATTCATCCCGATCGCAGAGGAGACCGGGCTGATCCACGAGATCGGCGAATGGGTGATCCGGCGTGCCTGTGCGACGCTTTCGGACTGGCCGGAAGACATCAGGGTCGCCGTGAACTTCTCCGCCGCGCAGTTTCACAGCACCGGCATCCTCCAGACCATCGTGCAGGCGCTCGCGGACGCGAAGGTCGCCCCGCACCGGCTCGAGATCGAGATCACGGAATCGATGCTGCTGTCGAAATACGGCTCCGCGGCGTCAATCCTGAACGCGCTGCTCGAGCTCGGCATCACGGTGGCGCTGGACGATTTCGGCACCGGCTTCTCCTCCCTGACCTATCTGCGCAAGCTGCCGTTCAGCCGTATCAAGATCGACCAGTCCTTCATCCGCGACATGCTGATGCAGCCCGACTGCGCCGCGATCGTGAAGTCGGTGATCTCGCTTGCGCGAGACCTGCGCATCGGCGTGGTTGCGGAAGGCGTCGAGACCGCCGACCAGCTCGAATTTCTGCGCCAGTTCGGTTGCGACGAAGCGCAGGGCTATCTGATCAGCCGGCCGGTGTCGGCCGACGGCGTGCTGGCGCTGCTGGACACGAAGAAGCTGCGGGCGACCTACGCAGCGTAGGGCATATACTCGCAAATGTGAGGAGGTCCGCTTCCAGCGGTGAAGCAGACTCGCGCAAGGCAGAATTTCTTCAAGCCGCCCTTTGCAAATGAATCACTGCCAGGCAGTTCTGCATCCCGCGCCAGTCTTCGCGGTCATAGGGTTGGTCTGCATCCCTGACCTAAGTCTGCCCGCTGTTTTGAGAACGTTTCCGAGTGTTTCGGCGCGCTACCACTCTCAAGACGGCTTGCCGTGTCGGCCCCATTAAGCAACACTTGCCTCATTTCAAAGTAATTATTTTGAGGGGCATCATCATGCCTGAGATATTTGAAGTCGTGCTGTGGTGTGCCGCGCTTGCGACATGGTTGATGCTTCTCTTCGCCCTCGTGAGCAAGACCCTGAAGCAGCTCTCAAAGAGCATCCGCCGCGCGATAGAGGAAGCTTTCAAGCCCGACTTGAAGTGATCTCGGCTACGATGCCCGATCGAAACTGAACCGGCCCGCCCCGGTGACGAAGATCAACATCGCGCCTCCCATGATCGAGACATTCTTCAAGAAGTGGTTGTATTGACCGATCTGCTGCGCACCCGCGGGATACTCCCAGTAGCGGTGCGCAATAGCCGTTGCCGCCAATACGAACACAAATGTCAGAATTGCGCAGTAGCGCGTACCGACGCCCAATATCAAACCGACGGATATCAATACTTCCAGTACGATGTTCGTCATCGTGAACAGCTCAGCTGCTGGAAGGTTCAGGGACCTGAAATAACCCACAGAGCCGCTGAAGTTGGATATTGCTCCATACGCGCTTCCGACGAATACCCACGCGAGGAGAATGCGGCCGATCAAAATCAGCGCGTCAGCTCGCCCTGTGGCGAACGCATCGACTGCCAGCGAGACAGAATTGGATTTCATAGCTGAATCTCCACCCTTGCTGTCCAAGACCGGCTGAACACTTTTATTGCCGAGAGCAAGCCTATCATGATTGGCGGACCGCACGAAGTGCTCTTGCCGGCCCATTGGCGCTGCAAACGAAGCCCGCTTCGTCGCCGCCCTTAGCTGCCTCGCCAGGACGACCTGCGCCCATCCGTTCCCGAGAGGAGAGCCGATGCGCTCAGGCTGATCGCGTTTTCCGAGTACGCCTTCCAGCCCCGGTCAGACCGCGTCCGCCCGCAGCAGCGTGTCCACGGTGATGGTGCCGCGGGCGCGGGAGACGCAGGCGCAGATCTTCTGGTTGCTTTGCTTCTGGTGATCGCTGAAGAAGACGTCGCGATGATCGATCTCGCCGTCGACCTCGACCACGTCGATGGCGCACAGGCCGCATTCGCCGCGCTTGCAATCGTACATCACGTCGTGGCCGCTGGCATTGAGCACATCAAGCATCGAGCGCTCGCGCGGGATTTCGAGCTCGACATCGGTCCCCTTCAGGCGCACGCGAAACGTCTCGGTCGGCAGCGTGCCGCTGGAGCCGAAGGTCTCGTAGCGGAGATCGGGAAGCGGATGGCCGGCGCCGATCCAGGCGTGGCGCGCGGCATCCAACATCCGCATCGGGCCGCAGAACAGCGCCAGCGCACCTTGCGGCAATGATCCGAACAGCGCATCGAGGTCGAGCCGCCGGCCCTCCTCGCTCGCGTGAACGACCAGGCGCTCACCGAGCATTTTGGCGAGATCGTCGAGATAGGCGGCATCGGTGCGCGAGCGCACGGCATAATGCAGCGTGACGTCAGCGCCGCGACGCGCCAGCGCCTGTGCGGCACCAAGGATCGGCGTGATGCCGATGCCGCCGGCGATCAGGCAATAGTTTTCGCGCGTCCAGTCGACCGCGAGCAGCGAAGCCGGCCGGGTGATGTCGAGCCGAGCGCCGGGTGCGAGCTGCCACATATAGCGCGAGCCGCCGCGGGAATCCTCGGCGCGACGCACCGCGATCCTGAAACCGCGCGAGGACGCCTCGCCGACCAGCGAATAGGATCGCGTCTCCGGCAGGCCGTCGATGGTCACGCTGATATTGATGTGGCTGCCGACCGGATAGGCTGTGCCGTCGAACTGATCCGGCAGGATCAGGAATTCGCGGATGCCCGGCGCAAGATCGCGCGTCGCGACCAGCGTTGCCGGAATCCAGGTTTCGATGAAGCGCATGGCGATTGCCCTAGTCGGTTGCGGTCCTGATCAGCGCGAGCGCCGGCAAAAGGTCGAGATGGGTGCGGTTGCGCAGCGCAAGCCGCAAGTTTCGCACCGCGAGCCGCGCGTGCTCGCGCATCACGGCTTCGGCGCGGGCGCCTTCGCGGTTCTCGATGGCGTCGATCACGACGCGATGGTGCTCCTGCCCGATGATCAGAATCTGCTGCGCCTCGGGCAGCGCCGATTGCGCCATCACGAAACCGCTGGGCGAGGCGAACGGCAGCGCCGAAGCGCGGTCGATCTGCCGGATCAGCGGCGGGCTGCGCGACAATTCCGTGAGCAGTGCGTGGAAGCGCGCGTTCAGCGTGACATAGGATGAGAACGCGTCGACCGAGATCGGCACCTGGCGCAGCAATTCGTCAATTGCGGCAAGGCACTCCTTCAGCGGCTCGAGCTCGCGTGCGGAAACGCCGCGCTCGGCTGCGAAGCGCGCGGCGAGCCCTTCGAGCGTGCCACGCAGCTCGATGGAATCGGAGATGTCGCGTTCGGAAAACGCCTTCACCATGAAGCCGCCGGAGGGAATCGCCTCCAGCAGGCCTTCCTCCTCGAGCCGCACCAGCGCCATGCGCACCGGCGTGCGCGAGGCGCCGGTCGTCTCCACCGCCTGGAGCTCGGAGATGCGCTCGCCGGGCCGTAAGCGACCCGACAGGATCTGGTCGCGCAGCGCGAGCTGCGCCTTCACGGTCTGCGAGACGGAGCGGTCGACCTCTCGCTCGGGCGCTGGCTTCACCTGGCCTACTCCGCGGCCTGGAGCTGCTGCGGCGCGCTTTCCTTCGCCACCATCCTATCGATCAGCTTGCGCGTCCACATCGCACCGGCGTCGATGTTGAGGTTGTAGAAGATCCGATCGGGGTTCTCGTCCATGGCGCGCTGCTGCGCCTCGAGGATCAGCTCGTCCTCGTGGAAGATCCCGGAGACACCCTCGCGGATCTCGGTGGTGATGCGCTGCTCGCCGATCTGATAGTTGCGGACGAACGCCCAGAAATAGTGGCAGGTCTTCTCGGTCTCCGGCGTGATGGTGTTGAGCACGAAACCGTTGACGCCCTGCGAGCGGTCGCCTTCCGGCGCGCCCGTGCCTGTCGGCGCCACGCCGACATCGATCGCGATCGTGCACGGGGCTTCGAAGCGGATGATCTGCCAGCGGTCGACGAGGCCGGGCTTGCCGAGCTGCTTGGCCCAGAACGGCGGCGCCTCGATGCCGCGCATCCAGCGCGTCACCGTCACCGTCTTCTCGCCATGGGTGACGTCGAACGGCGCCTCGGCGACCGCGTCGTTCCCAATCGAGGAGCCGTGCACGAAAGTCTCGTGGGTAAGGTCCATGAGATTGTCGAGCACGAGGCGGTAGTCGCAATTGACGCGGATGGTCTTACCGTCGCCGGCCCAGGCCGGATCGTGATTCCAGTGCATGTCCGGCACCAGCGCGGGATCGGCCAGCGCGGGATCGCCCATCCAGAGCCAGATGTAACGATGACGCTCGACCACGGGATAAGCGCGGACGCAGGCCGACGGATTGATGGTCTCCTGCGAGGGCATGAAGGTGCAGCGCCCCTGCGAATTGTATTTCAGGCCGTGATAGCCGCAGACGACGGTGTCGCCTTCCAGCCGGCCCTTGGACAGCGGCACCAGGCGGTGCCAGCAGGCATCCTCCAGCGCGGCCACCGAGCCATCGGCCTTGCGGTACATCACGACATGCTTGCCGCAGATCGTCCGCGGCAACAGCGCCGGCTTAACGTCGGCGTCCCAGGCCGCGGCGTACCAGGCGTTCATCGGGAAGGGTTTTGTCACGGGTCGCTCTCCCAAGGCTTATGGATACGTTATGTATACAATAGCGGAGGGATAGAATCGTTCAAGGCGAAAAATGCCGTAATATAATACCTATATGTGATGTTATGTATACAGGATTAACTCCGCTGTCATTCCCCGCGAAAGCGGGGAATCCAGTACTCCGCGGCAGTCATTGGTCCACGCAGCTCGCGCCGCGGAGTACTGGATCACCCGCTTTCGCGGGTGATGACACCGGCCGATACGGCGCCCCCTCCCTCGGAGCGGGACGGTGCAAACAGCGCGTTGGCCCCGCGGCTACGCCCCGAACACCCTCTTCAACCCCGCCTGGGCCTCTTCCTGAATCCGCTTCAGGTGCTCGGTGCTGCGGAAGCTTTCCGCGTAGATCTTGTAGACGTCCTCGGTCCCTGACGGCCTTGCGGCGAACCAGCCGAAATCGGTCTCGACCTTGATGCCGCCGAACGGCTGGCCGTTGCCCGGCGCCTTGCTCAGGGTGGCGCGCACGGGATCGCCGGCGAGATCCTTCAGGCCGAGCTGCTCGGGCGTGACGGACTTGAGGATGTTCTTCTGGGGCGCGGTGGCGGCGACGTCGATGCGCGCATAGTGCGGCACGCCGAGCTCCGCGGTGAGGTCGTTGAAGAGCTGGCTGGGATCGCGACCGGTCTTGGCCATGATCTCGGCTGCGAGCAGGCCGAGGATGATGCCGTCCTTGTCGGTGGTCCACACCCCGCCGTCGCGGCGCAGGAACGAGGCCCCTGCACTCTCCTCGCCGCCGAAGCCGAAGCCGCCCGTGAGGAGGCCGTCGACGAACCATTTGAAGCCGACCGGCGTTTCGACCAGCCTGCGGCCGAGCTTCTTGGCGACGCGGTCGATGATCGAGCTCGACACCACGGTCTTGCCGATCGCGGCATCCTTGCCCCAGTTCGGGCGGTTCGCGAACAGATAGGAGATCGCGGTCGCAAGGTAATGGTTCGGATTCATCAGGCCGCCGGTGCGCGTCACGATGCCGTGGCGGTCGGCATCGGTGTCGTTGGCAAAGGCGACGTCGAAGCGGTCGCGCATCGCGATCAGGCTCGCCATCGCGTAGGGCGAGGAGCAATCCATGCGGATCTTGCCGTCCCAGTCGACGGTCATGAAGCGGAAGGTCGGATCGATCGCCTCGTTCACGACGGTGGCCTTCAGGCCGTAGCGCTCGATGATCGGATGCCAGTAATGCACGGCGGCGCCGCCGAGCGGATCGATCCCGATATTGATGCCGGCGGATTTGACGAGATCGAGATCGACGACATTGCCGAGATCGGCAACGTAGGGCGTGATGAAGTCGTAGGCGTGCACATTCGCGGATTTGCGCGCCTTGGCGTAGTCGATGCGCTTCACGCCCTTCAGGCCATCGGCGAGATAGGCGTTGGCGCGCTTCTCGATGACGGAGGTCGCGTCAGTGTCGGCCGGGCCGCCATGCGGCGGATTGTATTTGTAGCCGCCGTCCTCGGGGGGATTGTGCGAGGGCGTGACGACGACGCCGTCGGCAAGGCCGCTAGCGCGGCCCTTGTTGTAGGTCAGGATCGCGTGCGAGATGACAGGCGTCGGGCTGTAGCCGCCGTCCTTGTCGATCATGATGTCGACGCCGTTCGCGGCGAACACCTCGACGGCGCTGACCAGCGCCGGCTCGGCCAGCGCATGGGTGTCGATGCCGATGAAGAGCGGGCCGGTCAGGCCCTTTTCTGTTCTGTAGTCACAAATCGCCTGCGTGGTCGCGAGGATGTGGCCCTCGTTGAAGCTGTTCTTGAACGACGTGCCGCGATGGCCGGAGGTTCCGAACGCCACCCGCTGCGCGGGATCGCCGACATCGGGCTTGCCGGCGAAATAGGCCGTCACCAGCCGCGGAACGTTGGTGAGCGCGTCCGGCGAGACCAGCTTGCCCGCCGCGGGATCAACATCAGCCACTGAAATATCCTCGTCCTGTCGTGCAGAGTTTGTGGAGTACCATAGCATCGGCCGGCCCCCCGCCAAGGGCACAACACGGGCGGCGGGCTGGCCGTTCCTGAGATCATGCTATGGTCTTTCAAATCGGGGCTTTTTCGAGTCGGGGCATGACGTTGTTTCACAGGCTCTTGGTTGTTCTGATGGCCTGGCTTGCGACGGCTGGCATCGCGCGCAATGCGATGGCCGCGGAGTTCTACACGGAAGACCTGCGCATCCCGATGACGGAGGCCGGGCCGCAGGGGCTGGAGGCCTTTCTGGTCCGGCCGGCCGGAACGAAGCGCTATCCGCTCGCGCTGCTCAGCCACGGCTCGCCGCGCAGTTTCGACGACCGCGCGACGATGTCGGCGCACAAATATTACGGGATCGCGCTCGAATATGCCCGGCGCGGCTTTGCCGCGCTGATCGTGATGCGGCGCGGCTACGGCACCTCGCCCGGCGGGCGCGTCGACAGCGTCGGCGGCTGCGCCAATGCCGCCTATCTGCCGGCGGCGGCGGTTGCAGTCGCGGATTTGCGCGCCGCGATCGATGCGATGGGGCGCAGGGCCGACGTCACGACATCGGGCATGATCGCGGCCGGCCATTCCGCCGGCGGGCTCGCCACCGTCGCGCTGACGGCGCAGGCGCCGCCGGGTCTGATCGCCGCGATCAGCTTTGCCGGCGGCCGCGGCTCGCGCGATGACGACGACGTCTGCAACGAGGATGGGCTGGTGCAGGCCTTCGCCACGTTCGGCAAAACGTCACGCGTGCCGATGCTGTGGGTCTATGCGGCCAATGATTCGTTCTTCGGTCCCGATCTCGCACGCCGCCTCTATGACGGATTTCGCAGCAATGGCGGTCACGCCAAATTCATTGCGGCGCCGCCTTACGGCGATGACGGCCACTATCTCTATTCGGGGGTGGGCCGCCCGCAATGGACGCCCTATCTCGACGCCTTCCTGCGCGAGCGCGGGCTCGGCCACGACATCCTGAGCCTTCCCGATCCGCTGCCGCCGCCGGGCCAGCTCAACGAGGCCGCGCGCGCCGAATTCTCCCGCTATCTCGCCAGCACCATGCCGCACAAGGCCTTTGCCGTGTCGCCGAACGGCGGTTACGGCTGGCGTTCGGGCCGCACGACCGCCGACGACGCCCGGCGCGATTCGCTTAGCGCCTGCATGAAATGGTCGCCGACCTGCACGCTGTATGCGGTCGATGACCAGCTGGCCGGGGCGGCGCAAAGGACATCGACGGATCAGAGCGCCCGCGCGCGATAGGCGCGAGGGTGATCGGATCTTTCGACGGATGAGGCTAGAGCCGCTCGCTGAGCGCGAGCTTGTAGCCGACGCCGGTGACGGTCGCGATCACGGGCGTGCCGCTGCCGACGAGCTTGCGGCGCAGCCGCGCCACCAGCGCATCCACCGTGCGGATGTCGACCTCGGCCTGGCGGTTGCTGACGACCTCGATCAGATAGTCGCGGCTGAGCGGCCGGCCGTCGGCGCCGACCAGCGCCGCGAGCAGGTCGAACTCGGCGCGCGTCAACGCCACCGGCTTGCCGTCGCTGCCGAGCAGCTCGCGCCGGGTCAGGTCGATGATCCAGTCGCCGAAGGCGATCGAATTGTGATTGCGCGCCGCCTTGCGGTCGATCGAACGCCGCCGCAGCACGCTGCGCGCGCGCGCGAGCAGGTCGCGCAGATTGATCGGCTTGGTGACGTAATGGTCGCCGGCGATCTCGAGGCCGAGGATGCGATCGACGTCGGTGTCGCGGCGCGTCACGAAGATGATGCCCGCGTTACTGGTCGCCTGGATCTCCTTGGCGAGCTCGAAGCCGTCGCCGTCAGGCAACTGCACGTCGAGGAAGACGAGATCCGTGCGCGAGCGCAGCGCCTGGCGGCATTCCGCGCAGGAGCCGGCGCCGACCACGTCGAAATTGTTCTCGCTGAAATAGCCGACCAGCATCGTCCGCGTCACGGGATCGTCTTCGACGACGATCAGCCGTTCGCGGCCGGCAGGCCTTAATTCCTGACGTGCGGAATCAACCACGTTGTTGGATGTCCTGTGTGCTTGTGGCGCGGCTTGAAAGTTCAAGTCGTCGCGCAGCGCACTGTCCTGTGAACGAACATTCACGACTTATTCGAGCCCCCGAAATTTGCCTGCTGGAATACTAGGCGTGTTGTGCTGCCCGAACAATATTGGTCATGGTATTGGCGTATTAAGTATGAATTGCCCCACAATTCTCATCGCGCGCATCATCATGCCGGCGTGGCGCGTGCGAGCGACGACCAGCCCCCTCGACACCGCCGATCCCGTACATTCGGCGTCGGACTCGACCGCTGGTTAACGTAAAGAAAGGCTTCGGCTTCGAAACAGCCGGCCGCGCCTCTATGGTCTCCGCTTGCAGATGCGAAACCACGGAGCAGGCGTGATGCAGGGGCAGGCCCGGTTGGCCGCCGAACGAACCGAGCAAGGTGCAACGCCTTTCGGCCGTTCTCACACGCTCGACGTCCTGCGCGGCCTCGCGATCGTCGGCGTGATGGCGATCCACGTCTCACAATCCTTTCCTTCAAAGATCCACGCCCTCGACTTCGCCTTCATGTGCGGCTGGACCGGCGTCAACGTGTTCTACTTCGTCAGCGCCATGACGATGTGCCTGATGTGGACGCAGCGCACCGAAACCGACCCGACGCGCAAATTCTACATCCGGCGTTTCCTGCGCATCGCGCCGCTGTTCTGGCTCGCGATCCCGCTCTACCTGCTCGTCAATGGCACGGGTCCGAGCTACAACGCGCCCAACGGCATCGGGCCGCTCCAGGTGATCCTGACCGCGACGTTCCTGCACGGCTTCTGGCCGGACAGCGTCAACAGCGTCGTGCCGGGCGACTGGTCGATTGCGGCGGAAATGACGTTCTATCTCGTCTTCCCCTTCGTGATCACGGCCTTCGGATCTCGCCGCCACCTCTATCTTGCGCTCGCGATCGCGCTGCATCTCGTCAATGTCTGCCTGTTCAAGCCTTGGGCGTTCGCATTGTTCTCGGCCTATTACGGGCCCGGCCACGAGGCCTTCGTCTGGAATGCGCTGCACATCAGCTTCCTGAACCAGTTGCCGGTCTTCCTCACCGGTTGCGCGCTGTTCTTCTCGCTGCGCGACGGCTTTGCGAAGTCGGACGCCGCGATCTTCGCCGCCTTCATCGCGCTGTCCTTCATCGCCGATCGCGCCACCGGCTCGCATGAATTCAACTATTTGATGATCAACCTCGTGCTCGGCGCGCTGGTTGCAGGTTGCATCCGCCTCGCGATCCGCTGCCGGCCGATCGAGGCGCTCGGCCGCAACTCCTATTCGATGTACCTGTCGCACTTCGCGGTGATCTCCGGCCTGCGCCAGATCTGGCCGCTTACGGACGGACTGCTCTCGCTGCTGATCGCCTATGCCGTCACCGCCGCGCTCAGCTATCTCGTCGCACGCGCGACCTGGCATCTGGTCGAGCGGCGGGCGCAGGATTTTGCGCATCGCCTGACGTCCGCGGGATCGGGCCGCTCGACGATCCGGCCAACCATTGCTGCCACTGTGGCCGGTCTGCACTGACGCGCGACTTGTCTAGCTGACGCCTTCGAATCTAAAGTACGCTACGAAAGATCTTCAGACACGCCGGGACGGCGTGATCAGGTCGACCGGCTTCACGCTGGAGTAGCGCCATGGAAGTCACACTGCTCGGCACCGGCGGCCCACGCCCGGACCCGCGCCGCATGGCGACGACCACGCTGATCAGGTTCGGCGAGGAGAATATCCTGTTCGACGCGGGCCGCGGCGTCATGGTGCAGCTCCACAAAGCCGGCGTGCCGCTCGGCGCCATCAACACGGTCTTTCTCACCCATCACCACTTCGACCACATCGGCGACCTCTATGACGTGATGCTGAATTCGTGGATGCATGGGCGCAAGGACGATCTGCGCATCTACGGTCCGCCCGATACCGAACGGCTCGTCAACACGCTGATCACACAGGTCTACGACAAGGACATCGCCTGGCGGGATCAGGGCGAGCCGACCTTTGGGGGATGGAAGCCGGTCGTCGCGACGGACATCATTCCCGGCCCCGTCCTCGACACCGGTCGCTGGAAGATCAGCGCCGAGCTCGTCTCACATGGCGACGGTCTCGACATGTCGCCGGCGTTTCTCGCGCGCTGGATGTGCCTCGGCTTCCGCTTCGAAGCCGAGGGCAAGGTCATAGCGATCTCCGGCGACACGGTGCCCTGCCCCGGTCTCGAGCGGCTGGCTGAAGGAGCCGACCTACTGGTGCAGTGCTGCTTTCTCGCGACGCCTGAAATCACCAACGACCACTTCCGCCGGCTCGCGAAATACACGCTCGCCTGCGGCGACACGGTCGGCAAGATCGCAGCCAAGGCCGGCGTCAAGAAGCTTGCGCTGACCCATCACCGTCCGCGCACCGACGATGCCATGCTGGATGCGTTGCTCGCGGACGTCAGGAAGGACTATTCGGGTCCCGTCGTGCTCGGCGAGGATCTCACGCGGATCGAGGTCTGAGGGCCACAGGCACGCGAAGGCCTGCCTCAGGACGACCCGACCTCGATCCGGTACGACAGTTCTTCGTTCGCGCCGGCCGCGATGTGCATCAGCGCCGGCTTGTCGCTGAACTCGCCATCGAAACCGACGGGACTGGCATAGCCGCGCCAGGGCTCGATGCAGAGGAACGGCGCGCCTGTCGGTTTCGACCAGACGCCGAGCTCGCGAAAGCCGCGCCATGACATTTTGAGCCAGGGCCCGCCCCCCTGCCCGGCCGCATAGCGGACCGCATGGCTGTTGACGGGGTCGAGGATGACGGCGTCATTGGTGAACAGGGATTCCGACAAAGGAAGCACGGTGCCTCTGACGGGGCTCGGATCCGTTGCCGCGAGCAGGAGTCCGCCCTCGACACGGCGAACCGGAGACGGCTCCTCGTTCGTGAACGTCAGCGCGTAGCTCTCCTTCGACATTCCAGGCTGAAGCGGCCAGTTGAAGGCGGGATGGCCACCGAGCGACACCGGCAATGTCTCCTTGCCAGTGTTCACGACCGTGAGCGAGAGATCGAGACCAGCGTCGTCGATCGCATAGGTGGCCGTCAGGCGAAATGCGAACGGATAGAGCGCGCGCGTTGTCTCGCTGTCTTCGAGCGCCAGCGTGCAACGGTTCTCGCCGCGCTCTACCCACGCGAACCGGCTGTCGCGCGCAAAACCGTGCTGGGTCATCCGGTAGGTCTTGCCCCGGTGCCGCATTTCGTCATTGGCGAGACGCCCGACGATCGGAAACAGCAGCGGCGCGTGGCGTGGCCAGGCCGGCCCCGCCTGCCAGACAAATTCGACACCGCTGCCGTCCTTCAACGAGCACAGCTCGGCGCCGTGTGCCTTGATGGTCGCGGTGAGCCCGCCACTTCGGATCGTGTGCGTGTCGTCGGTCATGACAATCTCCATCGCGGCAACGAGGCCAAACGCGGCGACCTGATGCGACCGGATCATATCGCATCAGAAACGATTTCGCCCGCCCCAGGATGAGGCGGGCGAACCCGAACTTCAAACGACCAGCTTAGACCTGGGACGATCGCCCGATGCTCTCGTAGGTGAAGCCGGCGGCTTGCATCTCTTCGGGCGGGTAGATGTTGCGGAGATCGACGACGACGGGCTGGGTCATGGCCGCCTTCAGCCGGTGGAGATCGAGCGCGCGGAACTGCACCCATTCGGTGACGATGACGAGCGCATCGGCGCCTTGCGCGCAGGAATAGGCGTCCTCGCAATAGGTGATGTTCGGCAGCTCGCCCTTGGCCTGCTCCATGCCGACGGGATCGAAAGCCTTGACCGTCGCGCCCATGTCGATCAGGCCGGTGACGAGCGGGATCGACGGCGCATCGCGCATATCGTCGGTGTCGGGCTTGAAGGTGAGGCCGAGCACGGCGATGGTCTTGCCGCGCAAGCTACCGCCGAGCGCCTGGCTGACCTTGCGCGCCATCGCGCGCTTGCGGTTCTCGTTGACGGCCAGCACGGCTTCGACGATGCGCAAGCTCACGTCATAGTCCTGCGCGATCTTGATCAGCGCCTTGGTGTCCTTCGGGAAGCAGGAGCCGCCGAAGCCGGGACCCGCGTGCAGGAACTTGGTGCCGATGCGGTTGTCGAGGCCGATGCCGCGCGCGACTTCCTGCACGTTGGCGCCGACCTTTTCCGAGAGGTCCGCGATCTCGTTGATGAAGGTGATCTTGGTCGCGAGGAACGCGTTCGCGGCGTATTTGATCATCTCGGCGGTGCGGCGCGCCGTGAACATCAGCGGAGCCTGGTTCAGCGACAGCGGGCGATAGACGTCGCCCATCACCTTGCGGCCGCGCTCGTCGGAGGTGCCGACGACGACGCGGTCGGGATACTTGAAGTCGCGGATCGCCGCGCCCTCGCGCAGGAATTCGGGGTTGGAGGCGACGACGACGTCGGCCGCGGGGTTGGTCTCGCGGATGATGCGCTCGACCTCGTCGCCGGTGCCGACCGGGACGGTCGACTTGGTCACGACAACGGTGAAGCCCGACAGCGACTGCGCGATCTCGCGCGCGGCGGCGTAGACATAGGACAGATCGGCGTGACCGTCGCCGCGGCGCGACGGCGTGCCGACCGCGATGAAGACGGCATCGGCATCCGCGACCGGCTTCGACAAATCGGTGGTGAAGTCGAGCCGCTTGGCCTTCACATTGGTCGCGACCAGTTCGTCGAGGCCGGGCTCGTAGATCGGAATCTCGCCGCGATGAAGCGCCGCGATCTTCTTCTCGTCCTTGTCGACGCAGGTGACGTCGTGACCGAAATCCGCAAAGCAGGCTCCGGACACCAGTCCCACATAGCCCGTTCCGATCATCGCGATTCGCATGAAAAACTCTTTCCGTTGAAGACGGATGTTCCACTGAACACCCTAGACTATTTCTGTATCCGGCCGCACGCCCAACATTAGGGCAGGTTGCTTCGCGAACCGAATAAACCTTAACCGCCGCGCGTGACAGGCGTTGCGGTCATCTCCTGAAATACGCGACATGCATTGGTTGCATTCTACGTATGCGACAGATACGCCTCGTATGCGCGTCTTACGCCGTCCTCGAGCGAGGTCGTGGCGCGCCAGCCGAGCTTGGCGAGCCGGCTGACGTCGAGCAGCTTGCGCGGTGTGCCGTCGGGACGCGAGGTGTCGAAACTGATCTCGCCGCCGTAGCCGACGATGTCGGCCACGACGCGCGCGAACTCGGCGATGGTGATGTCCTCGCCGGTGCCGATGTTGACCAGCTCCGCGCTCGAATAGGTCTTCATCAGGTGCACGCAGGCATCCGCCATGTCGTCGACATAGAGGAACTCGCGCCGCGGCGTGCCGGTGCCCCACACGATGACGCTCTTTGCGCCTGCGACTTTTGCCTCATGGAAGCGCCGGATCAGCGCGGCGACGACGTGGCTCAGCTCGGGGTGATAATTATCGCCGGGGCCGTACAGATTGGTCGGCATCACGCTGATGAAGTCGCTGCCATACTGGCTGCGATAGGCCTCCGCCATCTTGATGCCGGCGATCTTGGCAATCGCATAGGGCTCGTTGGTAGGCTCCAGCGGACCGGTGAGCACGGAATCCTCGCGCAGCGGCTGCGGCGCCAGCTTCGGATAGATGCAGGACGAGCCCAGAAACATCAGCTTCTCGGCGCCGTTGAGATGCGCGGCCTGGATCACGTTCGCGGCAATCGCGATGTTGTCATAGATGAACTCGGCGCGCAGCGTGTTGTTGGCGACGATGCCGCCGACCTTGGCCGCGGCGAGGAAGATCACTTGCGGCCGCGTCCTGGCGAACCAGTTGAACACGGCGGCCTGGTTGCAGAGATCGACCTCGCGCCGGTCGACCGTGACGAGGTTGACGTCCTCCCGCGCCAGCCGGCGCACCAGTGCGGCTCCGACCATGCCGCGATGGCCGGCGACGTAGACGCTTTTGCCCCTCAGCTCAAACGGTGCGTTTGCCACTGGCCGCATCCCGTTTTGCCTCCGCCAGATCGCTCGTCATCATCTCCTCGACGAGCTGGGCAAAGCTGCGCTTCGGCGTCCAGCCGAGCACCTCGCGCGCCTTGCTGGCGTCGCCGACGAGGAGATCGACCTCGGTCGGACGGAAATAGCTCGGATCGATCTTCACCACGGTCTTGCCGCTCGTCTCATCGACGCCGGTCTCCTCGACACCCTTGCCGCGCCAGGCGATGCGGCGGCCGACATGGGCAAAGGACAGCTCGACCATCTCGCGCACCGAGCGCATCTCGCCGGTGGCGAGCACGAAGTCGTCGGGCTTGTCGGCCTGCAGGATCCTGTGCATGCCCTCGACATAGTCGCGGGCATGGCCCCAGTCGCGCTTGGCTTCGAGATTGCCGAGATAGAGCGTCTGTTCCAGCCCGACCTCGATACGCGCGACGCCGCGGGTGATCTTGCGGGTCACAAAGGTCTCGCCGCGGATCGGGCTCTCATGGTTGAACAGGATGCCGTTGCTGGCGAACATGCCGTAGGCTTCGCGGTAGTTCACCGTGATCCAGTAGCCGTAGAGTTTTGCAACGCCATAGGGCGAGCGCGGATAGAACGGCGTCGTCTCCTTCTGCGGGATCTCCTGCACCAGGCCGTAGAGCTCGGAGGTCGAGGCCTGGTAGAACCGCGTCTCCTTCTCCATGCCGAGGATGCGGATCGCTTCCAGGAGGCGCAGCACGCCGATGGCGTCGGCATTCGCGGTGTATTCCGGGCTCTCGAAGCTGACGGCGACGTGGCTTTGAGCTGCGAGATTGTAGATCTCGGTCGGCCGGATCTGCTGCACCAGGCGGATCAAATTGGTCGAATCCGTCATGTCGCCATAGTGCATCAGGAACGGCACGTTGCCGACATGCGGGTCCTGGTAGAGGTGATCGACGCGCGCCGTGTTGAACGAGGACGAGCGCCGCTTGATGCCGTGCACGACATAGCCGAGCGACAGCAAATATTCGGCGAGATAGGCGCCGTCCTGACCGGTCACGCCGGTGATGAGAGCGATCCGCTCAGCCATGGGCCCGCGCCTGGTTCGGGGTCAAAGAGGTTCAGAGGGACGGGATAACCACCGTTCGCGCCCGCTGACAAGGCCGCCGGCGGTCAAAAGCGCAAGAACCAGCGCAAGAACCAGCTTAAGAACCGGCTTAAGAGCCGGCATTCCCGGGCGACACGCAGGTGCCGCGGCCCGCGGGATCAGACGCCGTGGTACTTCCGGTACCATTCGACGAAGCGGCCGAGGCCATCCGCGATCGTCGTGGACGGCGAGAAGCCGACGTCGCGCTGGAGCGCGGAAATGTCGGCGCGCGTCTCCAGGACGTCGCCGGCCTGCATCGGCAACAGCTGGCGGATCGCCGGCTTGCCGATGATCTTCTCGAGCGTCTCGACAAACTCCATCAGGTTGACCGACCTGTTGTTGCCGATGTTGTAGACGCGATACGGCGCATAGCTCGACGAATTTTCCGGCCGCTCGGCATTCCACGCGGGATTCGGCGCCGCGGGCCGATCGAGGGTGCGGATCACCCCTTCTACGATGTCGTCGACATAGGTGAAGTCGCGCCACATGTCGCCTTTATTGAAAATCCTGATCGGCTCATTCGCGAAGATCGCGCGCGTGAACAGATAGGCGGCCATGTCGGGCCGGCCCCACGGGCCGTAGACGGTGAAGAAGCGAAGCCCGGTCACCGGCAGCTTGTGAACATGCGCAAAGGTATGCGCCATCAGCTCGTTGGCTTTCTTGCTTGCGGCGTAAAGGCTGACCGGATGGTTCACCGAATGCTCGGTCGAATAAGGCAAGGTGCGGTTGGCGCCATACACCGAACTCGACGAGGCGTAGACGAGATGCGCCAGACCATGGCGCCGGCCGGCTTCGAGCACGGTGACAAAGCCGTCACAATTGGCCCGGATGCTGGTGATGGGATCGTCGATCGACGCGCGCACGCCGGGCTGCGCCGCCAGATGCACGACGCGATCGGGCGAGACCTCGTCGAAGACGCGCGTCACTGCGGCGAAGTCTGCGAGATCGATCTTGTGGAATTTGAACCCTGGATGGTGTTCGAGCGTTGCGAGACGCGCACGCTTCAGTGCGGGATCGTAATACGGAGTGATTGCATCGATGCCGACGACCTGCTCGCCACGTGCCAACAGCCGTTCACAAACATGCATTCCGATAAAGCCGGCAGCGCCGGTAACGATCACTGGCCGCAAAGTTGTCATCTCGTTCATTCCGCGGAGCATTGCCAGACCAGGACATGAGAGGCAAGGTTTGGACAGTCACGACAATCATCAAATCAGTCCGCCCATGTAAGCGCATCGAAATGTGTAGGAAACATGATGGCGTCATGCACCATCGCATGCTATCCGCCTGCAAGGATGCTCGGACGATAGCGCCACATGTGCTAGACGTCATAGGACGTATATTCGGCGCCTGATGCTCAGTCTTCGGGCATTGTTCGCGCAAGAACCCGCAAAGAAAAAGATCGACTTTGAAACTCTCCATCAACGGCAGGTTCCTGTCACAATCGCTCACGGGCGTGCAGCGCTACGCCGCCGAGATCGTCAAGGCGATGGACCGCTTGCTCGCGAGCGGAGAGGCTCCGCAGCAACTGCTGGATGCAGATTGGCAAATCCTTGCGCCGCCGAATGCGCAGACGCTTCCAGGTCTTCGCCGCATCGCCATCAAGCAGATCGGATCATTGCAGGGGCACGCGTGGGACCAGATCGATCTGGCGCGCGCCGCGGCCGGCACCCGTCTCGTCAGTCTCGCCAATTCCGGCCCTGTACTCCACCGCGACCATCTCGTCGTGATTCACGACGCGCAGGTTTTCCGGCGGCCGGACTTCTTCAGCTGGCGCTACCTCGCCCTGCACCGGACGCTCGGCCATCTGCTGGCGCGCACGGCAACGATCGCAACAGTTTCGGCGTTTTCACGCAACGAACTTGCCGAGGTGCTGTCGCTGGATCCGGCTTCGATCCCCGTCATTGCGAATAGCGCGGAACATTTTGCGACCGTCGCGCCCGACTTCTCGATCATCGACAAGCTGCGTCTTGCGCCCCATCAATTCTTCCTCTTCGTCGGCTCGATGACGAAGAACAAGAATGTCGATACGGCCATTCGCGCCGCCGAGCAGCTTGGCCGCGCCGATTTTCCGCTGGTCGTGGTCGGTGGCGATAACAACAAGGTGTTCGGGGGCGCGGCCGCGGAATCGAGGGCCGGCGTCGTCATCGCCGGGCGCCTGAAGGACGAGGAGATTGCCGCGCTGTTCTCCCGGGCCGCCGCATTCGTGTTTCCGAGCCTTTATGAGGGATTCGGCGTGCCTCCCCTGGAGGCGATGTTCTTCGCCTGTCCGGTGATCGCGAGTTCCGCCGATGCCGTGCGCGAGACCTGCAACGATGCCGCCGTCTATTTCGATCCGCTCAACGCGGATCAGCTGTCGGCACGAATGCGCGAAAGAATTGAACTCGGCAGGATCTCGCCGGTGGAACAGGAGAAGCAGCGGCAGCGCCTTATGACATATTCCTGGGCCAAGTCCGCCGCAGCGATGCTCGAATTCCTCGCCAAGCCGGCATCCCGATCCACATCCGACCGTGCGAAACAATGACGCGGCCCGATTATTGCTGCTTAGCGAGGTTAGACGTGCGTCTGCAAGATCCGGCGTCTCCAGTATCTGGCGCCTTCAAGACAAGGAAGGAATGACCGTTGTCCAGCGGCCTGAAGATTCTGCATGTCGCCGAAACGGTCCGTGGCGGCATCGCGACCTACCTCAACGAGCTGCATCCGCACCAGAGCGCGAGCTTCGGCCCCGGCAACGTCAACTATGTCGTTCCCTCCGACCATCGCAGCGACCTGGTGAACATCGAGGACGACGCGGTCACCACGTTTCCGCGCGACGGACGCAACGCGGTCGGCCTGTTTCGCATGCTGTTTGCAACCATGCGCGCGGTCCGGCAGCTTCGTCCTGACGTCATCCACCTGCACTCGTCGTTCGCCGGGCTCGTGGTGCGCCCGGTGCTCTGGCTCACCTATCGGCGCTCGCGCATCGTCTATTGCCCGCACGGCTGGGCCTTCGGCCGCGAAACCGGCCGCCTCAGCCGCGAGGTGACGAAGTTCACCGAGCTCGTGCTGTCGAAATTCACCCATCGCATCGTCTGCATCTCGGAAAGCGAGCAGGCCGACGCCAAGCAGGTCGGAATCGCGGCGAATCGCCTGGTTCTTGTGCACAACGGGATTTCCAAGCAGCGTCCTGCGCTCGACAAGGGCGCAGCGCAATGGCGGTCAGAGAAGATCAAGGTCCTCTTCATCGGGCGCCTCGACCGTCAGAAGGGCTACGATCTCCTGATCGAGGCGGCGCGCGCACTCGGAGACAAGCTCGACGTGCGCCTGATCGGCGCCTCGGTCGTCAGCAAATTCCGCAGAAGCGATCTGCCCGCCAACGTCTCTTTTCTGGGCTGGATGAACCGCAACCAGATCGAGGCCGAGCTCGACCAGGCCGACATGGTCGCGATTCCCTCGCGCTGGGAGGCGTTTGGCCTGGTCGCCATCGAGGCGATGCGGGCGGCCAAGCCGATCATTGCCTTCCGCATCGGCGCCCTGCCGGAAATCGTCGAAGACAATGCGACGGGCGTGCTGTGCGACGAGGTCTCGGCCGAAAAGCTGGTTGAAGGTTTTCAACGCGCAACCAGGCTCGACCTGGCTGCGGTCGGCCGTGCCGGATATGAGCGTTTCACCCGCCTCTACGACATCGAACAGACCCACCGCACGCTCAGTCAGGTGTATGCCGACGTCGTGCATGTGCGGATGAGCGAATCCGGGCAGCAGGCGAAGTTGCAGTCCGATTTCCCGAACAATCTGCGATCGTAGCGACCGGCTGATCAGGCCAGCCGGCGGGCATCGCCCTGCGCGAACTCGCCGTCATTCACGCGGTTATCGGAGAACGACCAAGCAATAGCCGATGCGACGATCATCGCGCAGGTGAGAAAGCCGGCCGCGAACAGCAGTGATCCGGTGTGCAACATCGTCTTCGCCTTCCTTTTGTTTGGCCGACCACTAGCCGGATCAGGATTAGGAAGACCTTACGGACGCCAGCGTGACGCCAGCTTCCAAATCTAAGCGTTAACGGAGGTGGAATCCCGTCGCAGAAACATTGGTCCGATGACCCGGCGAGAACGTCCGCTCGGGCGCCATGCCCGCCGCAGGACGACGAAAACACAACGCAGGATCACTCAGGACGGGATCCAACACTTGAAGCTTATGGCGATGTCATCTCGCGACAATGCCGTCGCATCTGCATATTCGTCGCCGCGCGCTGCTCATTGGTTCGATCGCGGTCTCAATCGTGACATCGATCTGACACGTGTATGTATGGTTTGCGAACTGCTTATTTAAGAGGATGTTCCGCACAAATTTTGGACAGAGATTTCGGCGTGTATCCACGTTCACAAGTGGCAATAAGGTCACAGCCACAAGTGCTTTACCATAAAGTCGAAGACGTAGCAGTGACTCCGCAGCACGGGATTTGTACGGTGATTCCGATTTTAGATGAGTGCGAGGGAATAGTGGTGGCTAAGACCGAACGTTTTGATTTTGATTTCGGTATTAGCCGAATCCTGGCCGTTGCTGCGATCAGCTTCTCCTTGACGGGTTGCGGTAGCTTCATTCCGTTAGACTCTCCTGATGCCGTCGCAACGCAAACAAATGCGGCGCTGATCACCGAGCCGAGCGCGCCGCTGGCCTATGCCCTGATGCCGGTCAATCCGGCGATCCTGCAGGCGACCAACGCGTTCACGGACTCCGCCGGAATGGTGTTCTCCCGCCTCCCCGGCGGCAACTACCGCGACGTCACCATCGGCATCGGCGACATCGTCACCGTGACCGTATATGAAGCGCAGGCAGGCGGCCTGTTCATTCCGCGCGAAGCAGGCGTGCGACCGGGCAACTTCGTCGACATTCCGCGCCAGCAGGTCGACCAGTCCGGCAACATCAACATCCCCTACGCTGGATCGATCAAGGTCGCAGGGCTGACGCCGCGCGCCGTGTCGAACATCATCCGCGAGCGTCTCAAGGACCGCGCCATCGACCCGCAGGCCGTCGTGAGCGTGGCGGAACAGCGCGGCAACCAGATCAGCGTGCTCGGCGAAGTCAACTCACCGCTCCGCTTCCCGGTCGATCCGGGCGGGATTCGCCTGATGGGCGCGATCGCGCGTGCCGGCGGCCCGAAATATCCGTCCTACGAGAGCACGATCACGATCAAGCGCGAGGGCCGCACCTACAGCGAGACGATGTCCTCGGTCGTGCACAACCCCAACGAGGACGCGCTGCTCGCTCCAGGCGACGTCGTCTTCTTGACCCGCATTCCGCGCGTCTACATGGTGTTCGGTTCGACGCCGTCTCCGGGATCGATCGGTGGCACCAACAACCGTCGTTTCACGTTCGAGAACGACAACATGTCGCTGGCTGAAGCCATCGCGAAGGCAGGCGGTCTCGACGGCGCCCGTGCGGACTCCAAGTCCATCTACGTCTACCGTTTCGAGCCCAAGCCGCTGCTGGAGAGGATCGGCATCGCCGTATCCCAGTTCCCGACCAAGTCGGTCCCTGCCGTCTACAAGTTCGACATGAGCAAGCCGGACGGCTGGTTCCAGGCGGATACGTTCAGGATGCGCGATCACGACGTGATCTCGGTGGCGGAATCGCCGTCGATCGAATTCATCAAGCTCATGGCCCCGCTGAACGCGGCAACCGCCAACGCGGACAACATCAGCTCGGTGGTCGTGAACTCCAAATAGCCCAACTCAGCGCGCTCAATGACGAGCGCGCAGACAAGGCGGCCCCACCCCATTGGGGCCACAGAAGAGTATTAGCCTTGTCGGGTTGACGCGAGCAGGAGTGGACACGAGCGTGACCGAGCAAAACAGGAAACGCGCCCTGCGTCGTTTCCGGATGTTGATGTGCGGGCTCTGCGTCGCGGCCGGCCTCTCATATCCTGCAGACGCACAGAATGCGCAGCCGCTCGATCAGCGCTTCCTGCTGGGCGTCGGCACGCACCAGGGCCTCGGCGGCGTCACCAGCGCCCGCGGCTATGTGCCCGCGACCGCCGTCAAGCAGATGAAGGAGCTGGGGGTCACCTCGTTCCGCGACGACTTCCCCTGGTCGGATTTCGAGCTGCCCGGCAAGCGGCTCGGCTTCAATGCCCTGAACGGCCGCCTCGAGACCCAGATCAGGTCCGGCGTCGGAATCCCGCTGCTCATTCTCGGGACCGGCCATCATCTCGTCCCGAATTCCGATCCGCCGACGACCGACGAAGCGCGCCAAAGATTCGTCACCTATGCCGCGGCAGCCGCGCAAGCGGTCGCATCACGGCAGCCGATCTTCGAATTGTGGAACGAGTACAATCTCAGAGCGCGCGCGGAGCCGCTGTTCACCGTCGAAAATTATGTGACGCTCGCCCGATCGGTGCAGCCCGCGGTCAAGCAGGCGGCGCCGTCCGCGCCCTTCGTGGTCGGAGCGCTGGGCGACGATCCCGGCTGGAAATGGACCGACGCCCTGCTGAAGACCGACCTGCTTCGTATCGCGGACGGCATGTCCATTCACATCTACAACCATTGCTTACCACCGGCCGGGCGGACCGCAGCCGAGGCGATCGAACGGCTGCAAAATCTTCATCAACGCGTCGCACAGGCGACCGGCAATCCCGACTATCCGATCTATCTGACCGAAACGGGCTGGCCGACACCAAGCGCGAAATGCGGCGTGACCGAGCAGCTTGCCGCCGACAACATGGCGCAGATCATCCTCTGGGCCTCGACCGCCGGTCCCTGGCTCAAGGGGATATGGCTCTACGAGCTGAAGGACAGTGGGACGAAGCCTGGTGAACTGGAGGACAATTTCGGCATTTATCATTTCGACAATTCGCCGAAGCCTGCCGTGTGTTCCATTCGCGAAAGCTGGGCCTTCATCCGCTCCAGCCTGAAGGCAACGCGAACCACGCCGGCGCCCGGCGTCGTGCAGATTCGCAGTGACAGTGGATCGGAAACGAAACTCGCGCTTTGGTCGGAGACTGCGTCGAAGCGCTTCGAAGTTCGATTAAAAAATGCGGAACCTAATGCCGAGATCAGCTATGTATGTCAGCAAGCGCCGGGCCCTGCCGCCGGCGCCTGGACGGCGTTATCGACAACGCCGTTGCTTGTCAGCGTCAAGGGCACGGCCGTGCCGGATCTCGAGATCCGGCCATCGAACTGACGCTGCGGCGGGCTGCTAATCCGAGGCTATCCTTGAAAATACTGATCGTTAACACGCTCTATCCGCCCGAGATCATCGGGGGCGCCGAAGTGTCTGTGTCGCTGCTCGCGGAGGCGTTCGTCCAGCGCGGCCATCAGGTGTCGGTGGTCTGCCTTCAGAACAAGCAGGAACGCACGATCGACGAACTCAAGGGCGTGCGCGTGTACCGTGTGCCGATGGACAACGACTACTGGCCTTTCGGCAACGACAGGAAGCCCTCCTCGGTCCAGCGCCTGAAGTGGCATCTCAAGGACACATGGAATCGCAAATCCGCGGCGCGGTTCGCCGAAATTCTCGACATCGAGAAGCCCGACGTCGTCCACACCAACAACCTCACGGGCTTCTCAGTCTCGCTGTGGTCGGAAGCCAGGCGGCGCAGCATCAGGATCGTGCACACCCTGCGCGACTATTCCCTGCTGTGCAAACGCTCGACGCTGTTTCGGGGCGATGCGACATGCGCGCAGCGCTGCACCGTCTGCGCCGCCATGACGTCGCCTTATCTGCTGGCCTCGCGTATGGTCGATGCGGTGGTCTCGAACAGCCAATTCGTGCTCGACCAGCACACCAGGCTGAAATATTTCCCCGGCACCGATGGCCGCGTCATCTTCAACATCGCCGATCCAAGCTCCGTGGTGCCGTCACCAGCTTCGAGCTCGGATGATCTGATATTCGGGTTCATCGGGCGGCTCGAGGCTGAAAAAGGTATTGAGGTAGTCCTCAAGGCGGCCGAGCAGCTTCCCGATGAAGGCTGGCAACTGAAAATTGCCGGAAAAGGGCTTGAGGATTACGTGCGGGGGCTAAAAAGCCGCAGCGGAAGGAAGGTCGAATGGCTTGGCTTTACCAAGGCAGCTGAATTCTATGCCAGCATCGACGTCTGCCTAGTGAGTTCGGTCTGGCCGGAGCCGCTGCCGCGCACGTTGATCGAAAGCATCAACGCCGGCCGGGCGACGATTTGCTCGACGGCCGGCGGGATTCCCGAGATCGCGGGGTTTTCCAATATGGTTGGGTCCTACGAGCCCAGCGATCATAAGCGACTGGGAGAATTGATGCTGAAGGCCGTCAACGAAAGGTCACACTGGAAAGTCTCCCGGCCTCCGCAGCCAGGATTTGCCGAGAGGTTTTCGGCGGATTCAGTGACAGGACAATATTTGGACGTCTATTTGAACAACAATCGAACCAACCGGCATTGAGCCGAAACGGAGATTTCAGCAAAGCCATTTGGCAGGATAGCTGGACAGACCTTTTCGATGAAGATCCTTATCACGTCATCCCTCTATCCAACGCCATTGGCACCGAAGGTGGTCGGGGGCGCGGAAACGTTCGTCCGCCGCCTCGCCGAGACCCTGGTCGGGCAGAACGACGGCGTGGAAGTGATACGTGCCGCGTCCGCATCGAACCAGCAGATGGAGACCTGCAACGGCATCGACGTGTATTCGGCGCCCGTACACAACATCTATTTCCCTTTCGCCAAGCAGCACAGTTCGCCGGTGCGCGGCATCTGGCACGCGATCGAGGACTGGCAGACAATGTCGGAGCTCGTTGCGGCGCGCATCAAGGCCTTCAAGCCTGACATCCTGCACTCGAACAATCTCTCCGGCCTGACGACCGCGGTGTGGCGGACCGCCGCCGAGCTCGGCATTCCGGTCCTGCACACGCTTCACGACTATTATCTCACCTGCCCGCGCTGCTCGCGCTTCTCGGACGGACATGCCTGCGAATCGAGCTGCATGAGCT
Organism: Bradyrhizobium sp. LA2.1; assembly: GCF_040547725.1. NCBI lineage: Bacteria > Pseudomonadati > Pseudomonadota > Alphaproteobacteria > Hyphomicrobiales > Nitrobacteraceae > Bradyrhizobium > Bradyrhizobium sp. LA2.1. The sequence continues at coordinate 90,124 of NZ_JBEPQI010000029.1, read as the reverse complement.
GTCAGATCCTGACCCTTCGCCGTCGCGGGGCGACGCGACATCTGGATGCCGTCGTCGGCGTCAGCCAGCGCATTCTCGACATCCATACCCAGCTCGGCCTGTTCACGCAGACACCGCTGAAGATCGTCATTCGAAACGCCTCGACCGCCGACGTCGGCAACGCAGACACCGCGATGGTCGACGGCACCGTCACGTTCGGCTTCATCGGACGCCTGACCGAAGAGAAGGGCATCTACAATCTCGTGCGCGCCATCGCGACGATTCCGCCTGACCGGTTTCGGCTCGTCATCGCAGGCCACACAACCGAGAGCCAGCAGAAGCAGCTCAAGGCGCTCGCTCCGAATGCGCGGATCGAATTTCTCGGCTTCGTACAGCCGAAGCAGTTTTACGAACAGGTGAACGTGGTGGTCGTCCCCTCGGTCTGGGAAGATCCCTGCCCGCTCGTCGTCGCCGACGCGCAGGCCGCCTGCAAACCCCTGCTCGGCACGCCGTTCGGCGGCATTCAGGAGGCGATCAAGCCTGGCGTGACCGGCTGGCTGACGTCGCCCGATCCCGCCTCGATCGCCAAGAGCATTTCGGCGATCATCGAAGCGCCGCAGCAGATCGTGGAGATGAGCGAGCGATTGAAGTCCGGCATCGACAAATGGGTTTTTGACGACGTCGTCGCCGGCTATCGCAACGTCTACGACGAGCTCACGCGCGGCCGCGGCACGCCTCGCACATAGCCGAAGCTGACGCAGATGCCGCCAATGGCCCTCAACCATCCCGCCATGTTCTTTCTCACGCATTGCCAGACATGATCAGCCTGCTCGCATTCGGCAGCTATATCTACCAGAGTGCGTCCGCGATCATTCTGATCTTCGCCGTCAGCCATATCCTCTCGCCGGCCCAGTACACCTCGTTCTCGCTGGCGCTGGCGACGAGCCAGTTGTTCTGCGTCTTCGTGTTCGAATGGCTGCAACTGGCCGGCGTTCGTTTCCTCGCCGCAGCTTCCGGAGAAGAAGCCGCGCGCCTGCGGTTCTCGCTGTTCAGCGCCGGGCTGCTCAGCGCGCTGGTGCTGCTGCTCGTCGGCGGCGTGGCGGGACTGCTGGGCACGCTCGAGACGAGCGTCGTCGCCCTCGCGCTGGCGATGGCCGTGCTGCAAGGCGCCACCGACCTCTATTTCATGATCGTCCGCGTGTCCGACCGGCTGGGGACCGCGTCCGTCCTCCTGATCCTGCGTGCCAGCGTGCTTCTGGCCGGCGCCATCGCGGGCGCGCTGCTCCACGGCACGGCTGCAGCGACGCTGTGCGGCATGGCCGCGAGCTACGGCGCGGTGCTTCTCCTGAGCCTGGTCGTGCATCGCACCTCGCTACGGCGCGCGTCGCGACGCGCCATGCTGACCGACTGGGGCAATTTCTGCCGCTATGGCATCATGGCTGCGGCCGCCTCCGTCATTCATCTCTCCGTACCCGTCACCTTGCGCCTGATCGTGATCGCCACGCTCGGCCGCGCGTCGACCGGAGCGGCCGGCTTCTCGATGGCGATCGACCTCCTGCAACGCCCGTTCTCGGTCCTGGTGGCCGCCATTCACACCGTCTGCTATCCTAATGTCGTGGTCCAGTTCGAGCGCGGCGTCGACGGCGAAGCGCGCAGGGCCACCGCCCGCATGCTCGAATTCATCCTCTGCGCGACGATCGTGATGTTGGGCGGGCTGATCGGCCTCCTGCCCGACGCGGCGCATCTGTTCGTGCCCGCCGATCTGCTGGTCGATTTCCTCAACGCGGCGCCGGTCGCGGCGATCTTCTACTTCCTCCACACCCACGTTCAGGCCACGCTCGCGATCGTGCCGCATCTGACCAAATCGGCGACGAGACTGGTCGTCGTCGCGGCGTGCCAGCTGCTGCTGGTGTCGGCGGCATCCTCGATCGGCGCGTTGCTGCACATATCGGTGGCGGGACAGATCGCGAGCGCGGCCTTGGCCACCGCGCTCATCATCCTCTTCGCCAGCGGTCCGCTGATCCGGTTCAGGGCGGCGCCAAGGGCGCTGCTGATCCTGGAAGCTACCGTTGCGGCCGCCGCGATCGCGATGCTAGCGGCGGCTCCGTCGGACTCCCTGACCTGGCTCGCGGGAAAGATCGTCTTTGCCGGCCTCGCCGTCGTTCTGGTGACGTGGCGAGGCGATCTGCTGGCCTCGGCACGCAGTTAGGATCAGGCCTTCACCGCGTGAGCCAGCGCGTTGCCGCTGGTATCGCCGGTCAAACCGTAGATCCTGAGAGTCTCGTCGACCATCGGCCCGACACCGAAATATTGTTGGGCGCGCGCAAGAGCATTGCGCGACAGCGCGGCGCGCATCGCGGGGTCGGCCACCTTCTCGAGCGCACCGACGAGCGCGTCGACGTCCTCGAACGGGACGATGAAGCCGGTCTGGCCCTGGATGATCTGATCAGTCGCGCCGCCCGCCGGAGTCCGGACCGGAACGAGGCCCGTCGCCATGGCTTCGGCAACGCCGAGCGGGAATCCCTCGAACCGGCTCGGCAGCGCGAACACGTCGGCGGCCCAGAGGATTTCGCGGACGTCGCCCATGAACCCGAGGAACTTGAAGGTGTCCTTGTCCTTCTCGCCAGCATAAGCGAACGACTTGATTTCCTTCTCGCGCTCGGCTCCGCCGCTGCCGACAAAGTAGCATTTGATGTCGATCGGCGGAGAACTGGCGCCGTCGCGGATCTTGCGCGCCGCCTTGATGAGGAGGTCGTGGCCCTTCACCCAGGCGAGACGGGCCGCCAACAGGCACATGAACTCACCGTCGCCAACGCCGAATTTCGCGCGCGCGTCGCGGCGCTCGGCATCCGAGGGCGGGCGGAAATGAACCGTGTCGACGCCGCCATAGACCTTGGCGATCCGGTTCTTGCCGAACAGCACGTAGCGGCGCAGATGCCGGAGCGATTCCTCCGACATCAGGATGAGGGTGTGGGGAAAGAAGAGGTTGAAGAACAGGACCTGGACCGGGCTGAAGGTCGATTGCGGCGCATTCTGCACCTTCTCGATGTTCCCGAGCACCGAGGGATGATAGGTCGCAACGCAGCGCGCGCCGGTGAGCAGCGCGAGCAGCCGGCCCCACATCAGCATGCCCAGCCCGTGGACGTTGATCACGGTGATGTTGTTCTTCCGGATCAGCTTCAACAACCGCATGAAGATCGACAGCGAAGGCAACTTCCGAAGTCCCGGAATGACGTGCCATTCCTTGACGGCCGCCGCCAGCTTCTGACGCTTGTATTCGGACTTCTCGTCCGAGCGCACGGCACCGGAGACCAGGTGGATCTGCACGCCCCGGCCATGCAATCCCGTGGCCAGGGTCTCGCAATAGGATGCAATCCCGTCATTGCAATTCACGACCTCAACCAGAAACATGACATTCGGGGCGGGATCTTGCATGGGAATGGCCTTACTCCGTTCAATCGACGACATTTCGGTCAGTGCTTAGCGGCAAATTCCATGCCGTGCCAGCGGTTTGCCCGCAACAGCGTTGCGCGCCTAACATATTGACGTTGCGGATCTGCGACACTCCGCCCCGGCACTGCAGACGACGTCCGAAGTCCGCTTCTCGGGTTCGCGCCTTCCGCCGGAAGTCGGCGTTCCCTTCAAATTCCGCAAGCAACGCCCGGTTGAAACGTCCCCCGGCCCCTTGCCCGCCGGGTCCGCGACCGATTGTCCCGCCGTCAACGCACCGATCGCCGCACCTCGTGCACACAGATCGGACCTCTCGTCCGGTCGGTGTCGTTCGTTCGACTGACCCTGCACATCAACGAGGCGTTTCTTCATCGGCCAAAGACAGACTCGATATCCTTCTGCATTGACGTCGACACGAATGTCGCAGCGACCAGGAGAGAAAACAAAACTCCGGTAGCGAGTTCCATAGATTTACGTTCTCGCTTCCCGACTGCACGCGGGAAAATTCGGAAGCGCGCTGCAAGCCTTCAACGCCCGAACAACTGTCACATTCGAAATTCGATCGATATTTTTTTGCGGTCGTGACTCGCAGGCAACTCGATCCGCCCACGCCACAGGCTTAACGGCGCTTAACACAATAGATTCGAAGCAAGGCTGCTCGCGCGACAAGCAAATGCGTTTCGATTAGGCACCGGCACAACATCGATCGAACATCGTCGTTGCATCGCCATTCGAACGTCACGCTGCAAGCACATTGCCGTGGTCTTCATCGATCAATCTCAGTCCACGCAGATTCGTGCGCTGTGGGCGTCGCGCAGGAAGCGTCGGTGAGAAAATCTCCGGGTGCTTCCATTTTTACCGATCTCACCAACTCGAAAAACAGAGATTGGCCGATACGACAGACGCAGGCGGCACCGAACTCTCGCGTTTCAGAAAAGGCTCCGAAATACCGATGACTACCGCATCACCAGATCAGACGATCCTGTCGGCGAGCACCTTTGTCAGTTCCATCGGCGTCAATGTTCACGTTGGATATTCCTGGGGCGCCTACGACAACCTCGCCCTCGTCGAGGACAATCTTAGATATCTCGGGGTGACGAAACTGCGGGGCGGACTCGCCACGAGCCCGGAAGCGCAACCGATCGTCGAGGGACTTGCGAAGGACGGTTACAAATTCGACCTCGTGGTTCCGTCGGGCGTTCCGGCCGGCGGCGCGGCTGCGCTCCAGTCTTATCTGGAATCCGTCAAGGAGTTCGCGGCCAGCCATCCCGGCAGCGTCATCGCGCTGGAAGGCCTCAACGAGGTCAACATCCAGGGCTTCAGCTATAATGGGAGTTCGAGCGTCTCGGCCGCAGCGCAGTTCCAGGCTGTCTATTACAGCGCCATCAAGGCGGACGCCGCGCTCAAGGACATCCCCGTCTACAATTTGTCGATCGGCTACAATGACTCGGCCGACTACGCCAATCTCGGAAACATGTCGGGGTCGACTGACTACGCCAACTCTCACGCCTATGTCAGCACCGGCCTAACGCCCGAAACCGCCCTCGAGCAATTGCTCGGTAACGCCACGTCGGTCACCGGCGGCAAACCGGTCGTGATCACCGAGACCGGATATACGACCAAGAGCGATACCCCGTATGTCGGCGCCAGCGAGAACGTACAGGCGAAATCGATCCTGAACACGCTGGTCGATGCCTACAAGGACGGCGTCAGCACCACCTATCTCTATCAACTGCTCGACGCCTCGGCGAGCAACGACCCTACGGATCCCGAATCGCACTGGGGCCTGTTCAACGCCGACGGAACCCCGAAGCTCGCGGCGACTGCGGTCCACAATCTGACGACGATCCTGGCCGACGACGGCAAGGGCGGCCACGCGCCGACTGCCTCGCTGAACTATACGCTCGACAACATGCCGGCGAGCGGGAACAGCATGGTTCTCGGCAAGAGCAACGGCGCCTATGAGCTCGTGGTCTGGGCGGAACCCAAGGTCTGGAACGACGCCACCGACACCGAGATCGCGAATCCGACGATATCGGTTACCGTCAACCTGGGCAGCGTCCACCACCTGATCAACGTCTATGACCCGCTAAAGGGCAGCTCGCCGATCGCGACCTACACCGATGTCAGCCAGATCGTGGTTCCGATCACGGACCACCCGCTCATCATCGAGATCGACGCTCCCGCAGGAGGCGGCACTGCACCGCCCGCCGTGACCGACGTCAGCGGAACCGCCGCCGACATCGTATCGCAGATGTCCGACCTGAACGCCTCGGGTTCGCTTAAGACCATCACGCTCACCGACACCCACGTGCTTCCGGTCGCTTCCAATGCCACCATGGAGTACATGATCTCGCATTACGGGAAGGCGCTCGCAGCCATCCAGGGCGGCTACCAGTTCTCCGTCACCAACTCGACCGACACCTGGAGCGTGACCAGGGTCTACGACTCCTCCGCAAAGCTTCTGTCGACCAGCACGTCCAACTTCACCGACGGCGTCATCACCAGCAAGGTGACGCTCAATACCGACGGCTCGTCGGAGAACATCGCCTATACCGGCGGCAAGATGGTGCGTGACGTCACCGTCTCGGCGATCGGCGACAAGGACACCAAGACCTACGATACGAGCGGCAATCTCACCGCGGATCTCGTCCAGAACAAGGACGGCTCGTCCTCGAACACGCTCTATTCGAACGGCGTCAAGACCAAGGTCTACGTCACCAATGCCGACCGCACCCACGACAACTACTATTACAACATCACCGGCCAGTCCTATACCAGCGAGCACGACCAGCTCGACGCGGGCGGGAGGCTTCTATCAGTCGTCCGGATGCATGCCGACGGCTCGATGGCCTACAGCCAGGTCTACAACAGCGACGGCAGCAAGGTCACGACCCAGTACGACGCCACGGGCCACAAGACCTCTGTCGTCACCGTGACATCGACGGCGACCAGCACCGATTTCTACACCACAGCCGGCGTTCTCAAGCAGACCGTCGTGCAGACGACCTCCGGCAACGTGACCACCACGAACTACAATGGTTCGCTGCTGGTGTCCGTCTACGTCGTCAACGCCGACGGCTCGAAGGACTCCAAGCTGTACGACGCCAAGGGCGTCATCGCGAGCGACGTGGTCCAGAACGCGGACGGCTCGTCGTCGACCACGCTCTATACGGCAGGCGTCAAGACCAAGGCCTACGTCACCAACGCGGACGGCAGCCGCGATAACTATTATTTCAACATCACCGGCCGGTCCTATACCGGCGAGCACGATCACCTCGACGCGAGCGGCAAGCTGCTGTCGGTCAGCCGCACCCATGCGGACGGCACCATGGCCTACAGCCAGGTGTTCAACAGCGACGGCAGCAAGGTCACGACCCAGTACGACTCGACCGGCCACAAGACCTCGGCCGTCACCATAACGTCGACGGCCACCACGACCAATTTCTATACCACCGCGGGCACGCTCAAGCAGCAGGTCGTGCAGACGACCTCCGGCAACGTGACCACGACCAACTACAACGGCTCGCTGCTGGCGTCGGTCTACGTGGTCAACGCCGACGGGTCGAAGGAGTCGAAGCTGTACGATTCCAACGGCATCATCGCGAGCGACCTGATCCAGAACAAGGACGGCTCGTCCTCGAACACGCTCTACACGGCTGGCGTCAAGACCAAGGTCTATGGCACCAATGCCGACGGCAGCCACGACAACTACTATTACAACATCACCGGCCAGTCCTATACCAACGAGCACGACCACATCGATCCGAGCGGAAAGCTGCTTCTGGTCAGCCGTACCCATGCCGACGGCTCGATGGCCTATAGCCAGGTGGTCAACAGCGACGGCAGCAAGGTCACGACCCAGTACGATTCCACAGGCCACAAGATCTCGGTCATCACCGTCACGTCGTCGGGCACGACGACCGACATCTACGATGCATCGACCGGCGCATTGAAGCAGGAGATCTCCAAGACGAACTCCGGCGACACCACGACGACGAACTACAACGGCGCCAAGCTGGCGTCGGTCTACGTGGTCAACGCCGACGGGTCAAAGGACACCAAGCTGTACGATTCCAGCGGGATCATCGCCAGCGACCTGGTCCAGAACAAGGACGGTTCGTCCTCGAACACGGTCTACTCCGCCGGCGTCAAGACGAAGCTCTATGTCACCCATGCCGACGGCAGCCATGACAACACCTTCTACAACATCACGGGCCAGAGCTATACGACCGAGATCCAACACCTCACCGCCGCCGGCACGCTTACGGCCCTGACCCGCCTTCATGCCGATGATTCGCTTGCCTACAAGCAGGTGATCAACAGCGACGGCAGCAAGGTCACCGACCTCTACGACAGCACCGGTCACAAGACGAGCGAGATCCTGAACGCCACCGATGGATCGACCACGACGGACACGTACAACTCGTCGGGAGCTCTGGTCCAGGACGTTCAAAAGACGGCGGGCGGCGACGTGACGACGACGAACTACGCGAACGGATTGAACTCGTCGATCTACGTCGTCAACGCCGACGGCACCAAGGAAACGAAGCTGTTCGACGGCAGCGGCAGCCTCACCAGCGACTACGTGCTGAACAAGGACGGCTCCAACTCGACCACGGTGTTCACGTCGGGCGTCAAGACCGCGGTCTACGCCAATAACGCCGACGGCTCGCACGACAACACGATCTACAACATCACCGGCAAGAGCTACGTCACGGAGCAGCAGCACATCGACGCCGCGGGCAAGATGACCTCGATCACCCGGTCGCACGCGGACGGTACGCTCGATTACACGCAGGTCGTCAAGTCGGACGGCAGCAAGGTCTCCGACGTCTACGACAGCACCGGGGTCAAGACGACCGAAACCATCAACAACGCCGACGGAACGTCTGACGTGTTCAAGTTCAAGGTCTCCGGCCTGCCGGGCGCCGTCGAGCACGACAGCTACAATACCAGCGGCTCGCTGCTCTCGATCGACGTCCTCAACACCGATGGGACCCACGCCGTCACGGCGGTGACTGCGGGACTGACACTGGCGGGCGGCAGCGGCAACGACGTCTTCTCCGCGGCGCCGGGCACGACCACCGTCATGTTCGACGGCGGCAACGACCAGATCAAGAGCTTCCACGCCGGAACCGCGTCGAACCACGACACGATCGAAATCCTGAAATCACTGGTGGCCGACTACAGCCACCTGCAGATCTCGCAATCAGGTTCCGACACGCTGATCCAGCTCACCTCGGCCGATTCCATCCTGTTGAAGAATGTGAATTCGACCACCCTGGATCACGGCAACTTCCTGTTCGTCTGATGCCGAGCCAGCTGGCAGGTGCCCCTGCCAGCTGAAATAGGAAGACGGGTGAAGCAACGTCAGTGCGGCCGCGCGGGTGTGGCCGCACCGATGAAGATGATATCCTCGGCCAGCAGCGGAAGCCGCCGCAGCAGCATCGACTTCAGCTTTCCGGCGCGCATGAAGGTGGCCATCTTCACCTCGACGGGCGCATAGCCGGCGTCGATTGCGACCTTTGCGATGGTGTAGGGCGTGAAGAAGAACCGGTGATCGCTGTTGATCGTCTCGACGTTCTTCAAGATGCCCTTGATGTTGCCACCCCTGAAGGCGTTCGGAACGGTGATCACGATCTGATCGACGACGTCGCCGTAATTCTCCCTGAAGCGCGACAGGAACGAGACCGGATTCGGAATGTGCTCGACGACTTCGCCAAACACGGCGATGTCGAACTTCCGGCCGGATATTGCCTCGATCTTCTGGCCGGACGTCACGTCGCCCGCGACCATGTTGTCGAGCCCGGAAATCCGCGACGCCTCCCGCACCGCATCCGCATCGATGTCGACGCCGACGGTGTATTCGGAACACTCGGTGATCAGGCCGTGCAGCCAGTCCCGATTGTCGATCTTTCGTTTGATGAGCGGCAGATGATCACAGCATCCGACATGCAGGACTCGCTTGCCCCGACAGATGTCCACGAGGACGTCGCATCTGTATCTGACGTCGCCGTCGCCCCGATACTGCACGACGATGGTGTCTTTGAACTTGGAGCCGTCGAGATAGGGATAGACCTGCGAAAAATCGGTAATGATCGACGACATGGGCTTGCTTCCTGTGTCCGAGACGTTTCCGGACACAACTATACATGGCAAGCAATCAGAATTGTGACCGGGTTGAACCGGCGGACCAACCGCGAATCGCCGAAACCTCGCCGTCGGTTCGCGGGCTGTCAGGCGCGCAGGCGACCTGGTGCTTCCGAGCGCACGATCCGCGCAGGTGCTCCCGCGGCGACGGAATGCGGCGGGACGTCACGCGTCACGACCGCGTTGGCGGCAACGTTTGCTCCCGCACCAATCGAAGTCGGGCCAACGATCACGGCACCGGTGTAGATGACGGCGCCGTCGCCGATGGTCGGGCAACCCGGTTCATCCCAGGCACGCCGGCCGAGCGTGACGTTGTGATAAAGCATCACGGAGCGACCGATCCGCGCCCCCTCGCCGATCACGACGCCGGTCGGATGCGGCAAGATCAGCCCTGGACCGATCTCCGCGAGAACCGAGATGTAGCAGCCGCGCCGCATCAGCGCCCGCACGAGCAGCCAGGTGATCTGATGTCCCCAGCGTGTCTGGAATCGCAGCATCTTGGCAATGCGCCAGGTCGTGATCACGGCAAAGCCCGGGCTCGTCAGCATGGCGACGAAAGCGGCACCCACACCAGACCTGCCGGTGTTTGCCATCAGGTCCTCGCGCCACGGAAATCCCGCCTGGGACTTGCCGCTCATTCCCTCAACTGATGACATCAAACGTTCTCTACTAACCTGCCGAGGAAACATTCGCCTGGATCGGCGGAACCGAGCCGCCGAGCAGCGACTGCATGCTGTTCCAGATACGACGCCTGAATATCACGTAGCTGCCAAGCACGATCAGGGCATAGACGACCGTCGCCAACAGCCAATGTGACAGGCTTGCGACGTCTCCCTTCGTGGCGACGAGCGCGCACAATGCGCCGAGCGCGGTGGCGACGGTGGCCGGCATCAGGGCGCCCAACAAAGAGGCATAGGAGATCGCGCAGTTGCGGGCGCCAATCATCAGCATCAGGACGCAAACGAGGATCGATACGATCAGGTACACGGCCGCCACGGCCGTGAGCCCGAACGGCAATGCCACGACAAAGGCAAGGATCATGCTGGCACTGTTGGCGGTGCTCACCCAGAACTGGAGCCGGGCCTTGTTGTGAGCCAGCAGAATCGGCCCGGCATAGGCCGCAATCGACTGTGCCGCGCCTGCGGGCGCGAGGATGGCAATCAGCGGCAGGACCTCCTGCCAATGCGGCGAGAGGAACGTCGCAACGGGATATTTCAGTCCGAATGTCAGGTAGATCATCGCCGGGAATGTGATCATCGCGGTCATGCCGAGCACCGCGCAGATCGCCGACCGGCGCCGTTCCTGTTCCCGCTCGCCGTTCATCCGGCTCAGGGTGGCCATCAGAACGCCGCCGCCCGGCCATGACAGGATCATCAGCGGAAGCGTCATGAACTGGAAGGCGAGACCGAACAGGCCGACCGCCGCCGCGCCGAGCTTGGCGCCGATCATGAGATTGCCGACGTTTCTCGCAGTGAAGTTGAGGACGTTCGAGGCCAGCACCCAACCGCCGAACGACAGCATCAGCGCGACGCCGCGCCATTTGAAGGACAGATGGATATGGCGCCTGGTGTTCACATAGAAAGCGACGGCGCGCACCGCCTGCATCAGGACATAGTATGCGATCAGCGCCCAGATCCCCCATCCGAGCAGCGCTCCGGCCACGCCCACCGTCGCGGAAGCCAGAGCCGCGCCGGCTTCGATCAAGGCGATGGTCTTATATTGCAGGGAGCGCTCCAGGACCGCGCGCGGCCCCATCGCGGAAATGGACAAGACGACCGAACCGGAAAGAGCAGCCAGCACGGACGGCAGCCCCTGCATGTCGACGGCAGCCCCCAGCGGTTTCGAGGCGGCGGCCAGCACCAGGGCACAACCAATCCCGATCGCGACCATCAGAGTCGTCGCCGCGCCGGCTTCCTCCCTGGTGAGCGACGTCCGCTGGATCATCGCGCTCGACAGCCCAAGGTCGGTCAGCATGGAGATGAAGGCGATGAAGGGCAGCGAAAACGCCACGAGCCCAAATTCCGTGGGCGTCACGAAATAGGTGATCAGCAGCGTGATGAGGAACTGAACGGCCGACTTCACGACGTTCACGCTCGACATCGAGAGCAGATTCTTGATGATCATGACGTCTCTCGTAAGTGATCCGGCTGAAACGATTGCGAAGGGATGCGCTCAGGCGACATAGCGAGCTTCACGGTGCACTCCGAACAACAGGCCCCGCAGCGCCGGATCGAGCAAGCGGCGGAGTCTCACTTCGATCAGCTCGTAACTGACCGTCCCCGCTATCAGTGCGGCAATCAGGCCGAGGCCCGCGAACCCGGCCCAGAGGAGCCAGAGATTGACGCCATGCGCGGCCAGCTTCACTCCGATGACCTGCAACGGAAATAGCGCAAAAGGATGGACCAAATAGAGGCTATAGCTGATCTTTCCGAGGAACTGCAGGAATTTGCCGCTCAAAGCGGCGGCAATACCGGAGTCCGGAGCAAGGACCATTCCAAACAGCAGCGCGCCCGGCAGCAGCCCGACCAGCGGATGCACATATTCGATCGAGACGTACATCGCTATCCCGCAAAGGATGCCCGCCAGCAATCCGGGCCAGCCGACGACGCGGATCCGCAAATCGATCAGGCTAAACAACAGCCCGACCAGAAAGAACGCGGCGATCGGCCGAAAGGCGATGCCCGCGAGACCGAGCAGGATGAACGGCGCCGCCAGCAGCCAGTTCCTCCGCCGCACCAACATCACGAAGATCACCGCGAACAGAATGTAGAACGCCCATTCGTAGCTCAGTGTCCACGCGTTCTGCTGGCCGATCGGCAATCCCAGCGCGTCCGGCAGGAACGCCAGATTGACGAAGAACAGCTTGAGATAGGTCGGCAGATCGATCCCCTTGAAGAACTTGTAGCCAACCAGGGGGCCTGCCGTGAACAGGATCAGGTGCAGGATCACGAACACGGGCAGGATTCGCAGGGCGCGATCGAGAAAGAACTTCCCGACGCTGCGGTGACGCATCAGGCTCGCCGGAATCAGGAAGCCGCTGATCATGAAAAACAGCTCGACCCCGTGCCCGCCCATGTTGACCGTCGCTTCCAGCCACGGCCAGATCGGAGGCAGGAAACCTGCCAGAAGCGGCATGTCCTGAAGATGGACGATCAGCACGGTGAGCGCGGCGACGCCGCGCAGCCCCTGGATCGCCTCCACGAAATTCTTGCTGTCTCCGCTCACCACCGCGATCCGATATCATGATGAAGGAAAGTTCCGGACCAGCGCCCGTGCTGCGCATCGCAGCTCATTGCATGCGGCAACATCGCGATCATGCCGGCCGAGAGACCAGATCATCGACGTCAGGCGCGAGCGGCACCGCGTCCGCGACGGTCTCGTCACGTCTCTCTCGGGCGAAGACTTCGCTGAAGGCGACGCCGAGCATGATCAAGCCGCTTGCCGGACCATAGGCCAGAACGGTGATGGTGAAGAGGTTCATGGCGACCGCGAAAGACAGCTTGTAGATGTCCCTGGTCCTTGCGACCGCGAGGATGACCATGACCATGAACAACACGAAGATCGGCCCGAACATCAGGTAGGTACCGAGGTAGAAATTATCCACCGGAACGTAATAGCTGAGCTTGTTCGAGAACAGCAGCTGCGGATAGTTGAAGCAACCGAGGCCGCAGCCGGTGAAGAAGCCGACCGGCATGAGCTCAGCCATGTAGACGAACGGCAACTGCCAGCTGTTGTTGACGCGGTCCTGCAGGCTGAACAGGCCGCGCGACATGCTGACAAGCCCGTTGCCGGAGAACAGGGCGATCAGCACCGCAGGCACGAGGATCGACAGGAACGACAGCAGCGCCATGCGCCGGAGCATGGGAAACTTCTCACGCTCGGGAACGAGGCGAACGATGATCAGGCAAGCGACGTAGATCACCATCACGCCGAGCGACGTCTTGTTCGTGGTCAATTTGATGGCGTAGAGACCGATGGGGGCCCAGAACAGGCACCACAGCAGGCTCCGGCGCACCGAGCTGATCGTGAACGAAATGAACACGAAGAATGCGGCCATCGTGCTGTCGGCGGCAAGTCCGGCGAGGCGCGTCTCGGACGCCGACCACCACAGCCGCGTCGCCTGCCGCGTCGTGCCGAAAGTCTCGTAGGCATATCCCACCCAAGGCAACTGCATGCGGGACGACAATATGATCCCGACGATCGTCAGGTAGAAGATCGGGTGAAGCCACCGCAGCAGTCGATCGTAGTCGCCGAAATTGCGCCCGCAGAAGCAGAAGCCGACGAACACCGGCGCGATCATCTTGAACGACGACATCATGCCGCTGAAATAGCCCAGGAACACGTATCCGAGGTAAAGCGCAAAGCAGATGTAGAACAGCGTGAGGATCGCGACGAGGTTACGCCCCATCAGGACGTAGCGCTGCACGAAGGCAAAAATGCAGACCAGCGCGAAAATGTCAGGCAGGAACCACAGCGGGCTGATCTTGAGAACGGCCAGATAATAGCGCAGCGCGCCTGCGAGCGCATCGCGGTAGAAATAAAGCAAGAGCGCGATTGCCTCGAGACTGAAGAATGCACTGCCCTCCTGCTGGTGATGCCGGGGCAAGGCCACCGGATCGACCATGCGCCAGTCCGACCTCGGTAGAGCCGAAGAGCTGCTGGACATGCCCGTCACTCCGCCGCGACCACAGCGGGAACGGCGCGGCGATTGAAAAGCCGAAGCACGAACCGCGACCCCGGCATCTCGACCCAGAGGTAGGTGAGGTTGGAGAGCACGAGCACGGCGGCGACGAAGACGGCGAGCAGCAGTGAGGCTGCTAGTCCGGGAAGAATGTTGTCCACGATTTGCAGGCGCCCGGTGCCTACGCCACGCGCGAAGTACTGGATGAGGACAAGTATCAGCGCATGCGTCATGTAGATCGAATAGGAGCGCTTGCCCAGCCAGACCAGCGGACGGACGGACAGCAGCTTCGGCAGGAGCCGCTCCGGAAACGCCATCAGCGAGCCCAGCAGGGCGCCGAAAACGATCGGCGCCACGAAGCTGAGCCGTTCGTCGAAGCCGACGACGGAAACCAGCACGATGGCGACGACGGCCGCACCGATCTGGCAGGCCGACTGAACGAAGGGGCTCACTGAACGACCTTTTCCCGAGACGAAACGAAGCGTGAGCACGCCGACGAAGAAGCCCAGGAAGCATCGGGTGAAGGCGTTGGTCTGGAAATCGAGCGTTTCATTCTTGAGCACGAAGATAATGAGAGCCGCGCCCATCACGGCCAGCACGGCGCTGAAAACATAGACGAGCCTGATGTAGCCAAGGCGCTGCGACAGGACGACGACGGCGCCAAACACGAGATAGGTGTAGAACTCCGCGCTGATGCTCCAGCTCGGGCCGTTCCAGCTCAGATAGTCGAGCACGCCCATAGCATGGAGCAAGAATACGTTCGCGACAAACGAGTACACATTGTTAACCTGGAGATCCGCCGTCTCGTTGGTCGAGAAGTGCAGCAGGTCCAGTTCGGTGAGCGTGAGCCGCATCAGGCGAAACGCCAGAAAGGCGAACAGCATGACGATGTGGAGCGGATAGATGCGCGCGATACGACGCAAGGTGAACGTTCGGAAGTCGAACCCGCTGAACTCCGACTGCACGTAGCTCATCGAGATCACGATGCCGCTCAACACGAAGAACAAGTCGACGAAGAGCCAGGAATTGTGAAAAAACGCGACGTCGATCCAAGCGCGATGAGGCAGCGCAGCGGCGAGCGGATCCGATCCGACGAAGTGATGGACGACCACGCAGAGGGCGGCGAGGCCACGAACGCTGTCCAGCGGAACGTAGTGCGCCTTTGTTTGATGAGCTAGCACTTGATAGAGGCTCTACGATTCGACCAAAGCGAAATGCTGCGGTGCAATATAATGCCTCCACCGGGTGGTTTATTCAACTGAAAAGAGCCGCGAAGCGCCGATCTAGACCAGGACAGTGCACGACAGATGCGGCAGCAAGACGCCGGCCGGCATCTTTGCTCCGACGACATGCTCATAAACTTCAATTCAGCTTTCGTGAGGCAACGGGCATTGCGTCTGGAACAGATCAGGGCTGCACACGCGAGCCGCCGCGACCTTGTTTGCGATGTTGCGAATGACCATCAACGACCCGGCCTCGCATTAACTTGATCTCGCGCGAAGTTCTGATAGCTCCATCGCGGCTGAGCTGAACCACAGAGGGGCCTTTGGGCGCGATATCGCGATTTTTCGCCACAGCCGTGTTTGTGCTGGCGCCACTTCCGCTCGGATCCCTCGACCTCGCGTGGATTTGCTTCTGGAATTTTCTGCTCGTCTGCAGCCTGCTGACCGCCGATCTTTCGGCCGTGAGCCGTCGCAATGCCATGTTGCTCATTCCATTGGCAGTGGCGATCGCAGCGGTGGTTGTCATCGTGGCGTTGCAAACGTGGAGCGATCCGTCCAGTGAATCGGCCGCGGTCTGGGAACTGCCGCGGCGTTTTTTCGGCCTCGTACTGCCTGACCGTCTCTCGGTCACCGCGCGCGGAACGTGGCTGGCGTTCGGATCGGTGCTGCTGTTGTCGCTCGCCTTCACGCGCGCCGTGATTCTTGCAAGCGATGCGGGAGCCGCACGTTCGCTGCTACGCATACTGGCATGGGCGGGTTGCCTGTATGCATTGTATGGAATTCTGGCGGAGCTGATCGCACCGGACATGGTGCTGTTCAGGCAGAAAGAAGCCTACCTGGGCTTTGCCACGGGGACCTTCGTCAATCGAAACACGGCAGCGACGTTCTGGGGCACCTGCGCCCTGCTGTTTCTGGTGCCGCTTCTGCGCACCATGCACCGCCAGGAAGGCGGGCCGCCGGAACAACCGGATTGGCGATCGCAGCTCGAGCAAATCCTCTCCGCGCCGGTGGCGCTCGGTGCGGGATTCGCGATCTGCACGATCGCGCTTGCCATGACCGGATCGCGCGCAGGTCTTCTGCTGTCGGTCGGCACGTTCGTGCTGGCCATCATCCTTTATCTCGTGCCGCTCGAGCTCGGCAGATCGCGGAAGTGGCTGGTCCTCGGCGGCTCAGCGGCGGCAGGGCTCGTGCTCTTGCAGCTCGTAGGCGGCCTCGTGGCGGGGCGAATCGTCGAACACGGGCTGATCGATCCGCAGCGGGTTGCGGCCTACCAGGCTTCATTGGGGATCATCGCCGATCATCGGCTGCTCGGTGTCGGGTTGGGCAATTTCGAAGCTGTTTTTCCCGCCATCAGACCCACAGCGCTCGGCAGTCTCGGCATCTGGGACCGCGCACACAGCACGCCGCTGGAAATTGCCGTCGAATTAGGCATCCCCGCCTTCGCCGTCATCGCGCTGGCTTGCCTCTGGTATCTTTACCATCTGTTTACCGGAAGCTTGCGCCGAAAGCGCGACCGCTACATACCCGTGATCGGCGCCAGCGTCGCTGTATTGGGAGTTGCACATAGCTGCATCGATTTCTCGTTGCAGATACCTGGTTACGGCGTGTTTTTCGCAGCCATCGTCGGGTGCGGCCTCGCGCAATCGCTACCATCACAGATGCGAAAAGAACGTGGCAAATCCGTGCAAGTCGAGCTAAAGTCAAATTAATTGAAGTTTAAAGCCAAATTGATTGAAGTGGGCAGGGCAATGAGCTGGAATTCTGGTAGGCGCTTCACCGTGATCGTCGGAGCGCTGGCAATTTTCGCCGGAATGCCGGCAGCATTCGGCGCAACGGGCGTCAGCTCGGGCTGCGTTGCCAACACGGGCGTTGTTTCAGCCGAGCGCGCCACCGACTTTCTGGCCAATCCCGGCGGGCTGCTCGACCAGTTCAAGGACGGACAAGGCGGCCTCGCCTCGGCTGTGCGCGACCTTCTGACCGCGCGTCCCGAGACAGTCGATGGCATTGTCTCGCTGGCGAAGGCCAGCAGCACCGATCAAAGCCGCGCCATTGGCGCTGGTCTCGGCACCGCCGCATCGGTTTGCGTTCTGTCGCAGCCCGGCGTTGCCCAGCTGATCCAGGAGGCGGTTCTCAAGACCGAGAATCCCGACCTGATCCAATCGTTCACCAGCATCACCGGCGATATCCCGACCGAAGCGACCAACGGCGCCGATCCGACGGGCGAGACCACAGCCGGCGGCGGACCTGGTTCGACCGCGGCGGAGGCACGCGGTGGCGGAGCAAGTTCGACCGAACCCACGGTCGTGAACCAGAGCGGGCCCGGTGCGGCGTCACAGACGCAGACGCTGTTTGCGGCGACGTCGACCGCCGTTCTGACCTCGGTAAGCCCGTCGCGCTGACGGCTGGAACCGTTAACCACCCCTCCCAGACCGGTCCCGTGACCGGTCTATTTAGCTACAATTGTAAATTTCCGCGGAACCAAAGCTCAAATCGTTTGTGAGATACCCGTAGCGTCAAAAAAGAAAACGCGAGACGGGGATGTCATGAGCTGGATTATCAAATCGCTGGTCGCGATCGGGATCGCGTCGACCGGCACCGCCGCCAAGGCCGAGATGTTGAACGACAGTTCGCTCAATCAGGCGAAGAGCGCGTTCATCCGCGAGTACGACAATGCGCTCGCGCCGCTGCAATTCGTCAAGTTCTGCATGAACAACGACGGCGAATGCGCGAGCGACGCCGCCGACCGGACACTGCCTTCGGGCGACCGGGCGATGAGCATGCTGCGCGAGGTGAACAGCTCGGTCAACGCGTCGATCACACCGATGCAGAAATCGACCAATCCGATGGTGGCGCGCTGGAGCCTTTCGCCGTCCGCCGGCGATTGCAACGACTACGCGGTCACCAAGCGTCATCAACTGATCGAGATGGGCTGGCCCAAGTCGGCACTGCGCCTCGCAGTGGTCCTGACAAATGGCGGCCAGGGCCATCTCGTGCTGGTGGCGCGACTTGCCGACGGCGACTTCGTCCTGGACAATCTTTCCGCTTCGGTGCGCCCCTGGAACGCCGCGGATTACGAGTGGATCTCGATGCAGTCCGGCGGAAATCCGCGCTTCTGGGTCGCGATCGGCGAGCATGGCGAGCGCCTGCGCGCCACGCGTCTCGCGATGTTGCGGACCTCCGAATAGACCGCGCGAAGTTTCGCTCTACCGCCCTCAATCGCAGGTTGCGACAGGCGCGAGGCGATGGTCTGCCAGACCGTCCCTCGCGCCTTTGCCTTGGCATGGTGCTTGGCCTTGGCATGGCGCTTGCCTAAAATTCGTGCTTATCGCATACGAGCGCGCGCAACCATTCGCCGAATCCGCGCCTGATCGCAGCAAGAATTTCGTTCATGCGAAACGGGGATGCAGAGCGGGCAAGGATGGCAATTTGGTCCGTACTGGTTTATATTTTGCGCCGCACAAGAATTTGACATAGTTTTGGGTCATCAAGGACCTAGGGCCTAAATCCATACGTCATCGCTAGTTTGCAACGAGATATGAGCGCGATCCTAATCAAACTCGATAGCTTGTTGCGTGGCTCCCTGCCGGTCTTACGGATCGCGGCGGTGATCGCCGTTGCCGTGTCTGCGACGCTGTCCGCGCCGGCACAGGCTCAATGCGTCGATCGCGCCGAACGAGCGCCGTCGTCCGCGGTCAGCGCATTCGTCTCGGACCCCTCGGTTTTGTTGCGACAGTCGAAGAACGACAGGGACAAGCTTTCGGGCCGGCTCACCGGATTGCTGGTGACCGACATAGCCGCGCTCGATCCGGTTCGGGACATGCTGCGCCAGGCGAGCCAGGCCGACCGTGTCGCAATCGGCGCCGGGCTTCACCGTGCCGAAGAGCGCTGCATCGCGACCAAGCCCGACGTCGCGCGCCGGATCAGCGAATTCGTTGCCAAGCTGCACGACGGGTCCGTCCTCAAAGGATATCTCACGGATCAGGACGCAGCGGCTGCGCCCGTTCCGGGAAGCCCGGCTCCCGCCACGGCCAGCAATGCACCGGCGGGTCCGGGTGCAAGCGCCGGTCTGATGTCGGGTGAGTGGAAGACCGAACTCGCCGACCCGTTCAAACCCGTTCCCCTTCCCGAGTGACAACCTCAAGATTCCCAGAGATGTTTCAGCCACGAGATCAGTTTCCGCAACGCCCGAGATATGCCATCGAGGTCGGTGGCACGACGCTCAGCGCCGAGCGCGCTCTGGACATCGTACGCCGCCAATGGCCGCTGATCGTCGCCATCGTGGCCGGTACGCTCGCGATCGTTCTCGTCTACCTGATCGTGGCAACGCCGATGTACACGGCAAATGCGCGCATCCTGATGGACACACGCCAAACCCAGGTACTGGACAAGGACAGCGGAACCGCCAACGCGCTGATCGACCCGGGCTTCGTCGACAGCCAGGTCGAGATTCTCCAGTCTGACGACCTCCTCCTGTCGATCGTCCGTCGCCTGAAGCTCACCGAGGATCCGGAGTTCAACGGCTCGGATCCCGGGTTGATTCCGCTGGTCATCGGCAAGGTCATCTCGATGTTCGGGTCGGACGGTCCTCCGAGCAAGGAGCGGGTCGAGCGCGGCGCGGTCGAGCTTCTCCAGAAGAACCTTAAGGTCGAGCGCGTGCTGACGACCTATGTCCTCTCGATGAACTACCGTTCGATCGATCCTAACAAGGCTGCGCAGATCGCCAACGCGATTGCGGACGCCTACATCGTAGGCGCGCTGGAGGCGAAGTATCAGTCGACCAAGCGCGCCGGCGAGTGGCTCCAGCAGCGCAGCGCCGAGCTGCGTGAACAGGCGACGGCGAGCGACCGCGCCGTGCAGACGTTCAAAGCGCAAAACAACATCGTGGGCACCAGCCGGGGTCTGATGAGCGAGCAACAGCTTGCGGACGTCAACTCCCAGCTGATTGCCGCTCATGCCGCGACCGCCGAGGCCAAGGCCCGCCTCGACCGGATCGAGGCGCTGCTCGACAAGGATCTCGTCCAGCCGACCGTGACGGACGCACTCAACAACACGGTGATCACGCGCCTGCGCGCCCAATATCTCGACCTGGCGGCGCAATATGCCGACTGGTCGAGCCGTTACGGCAAGACCCACCAGGCGGCCGTCAACCTCGCCAACCGAATGGAAGAGCTGCGCAAGGCGATCGCGGACGAGGTCCGTCGTATCGCGGACGCATATCGCAGCGAGTACGAGATCGCCAAGAGCCGCGAGTCGTCGCTTGAGGAGAATCTCAAGAATCTCGTATCCCAGGCCGGCAGCACGAGTCAGGCGCAGGTCAAGCTGCGCGACCTCGAGAGCGCGGCAGATACTTATCGTAACCTCTACAACAACTTCCTCGAGAAGCTGCAGAACGCGACGCAGAACCAGAGCTTCCCGATCAGCGAAGCGCGCATCATCGGCACGGCGGTCAAACCCGACAAGAAGAGCTCGCCCAAGACGCTGCTGGCGCTGGTCGGCGGCCTGCTCGGCGGTCTCTGTTTCGGCTTCGGGGCAGCCTTCACGAAGGAACTGATGAGCGACGTGCTGCGATCTCCGAGCGACGTCGAGGATCAGCTCGGGGTGAAATGCCTCGGCGTTCTTCCCGACATCCGCGCGGCGAGGGCTTCGGCAGATCATCCGGAAGGAAACATATCCAGCTACGTCGTCGAGCACCCGTTCTCGCGGTTTGCGGAGACGCTGCGGAACATCAAGGTGTCGATCGACGTCGCGCGCCTGTCGCGCGAGGTCAAGATCATTGGAATCCTGTCGTCCTTGCCGAAAGAGGGAAAAACGACGGTTGCCGCCAATTTCGGTCATTTGACCGCGTTGACCGGACATCGCACGCTACTGATCGACGGCGACCTCCATACCCGCTCGCTGACCAGGGCGCTGGCCCCCCATTCCAAGACCGGCCTGGTCGAAGCCCTCAAGGATCCGCGCTCGTTCGGCTATCATATCCAGCGCAGCAAGGAGAGCGGGCTCGACTTCCTGCCCTCCGTCGTCGCATCGCGCATGGTGAACTCGGCGGACGTCATCGCCTCCAAGTCGATGGCTGACCTGCTTGCAGTGGTGCGCGAGGAATACGAATACATCGTCATCGATCTGGCGCCGGTGATGCCGGTCACCGACGCCAAGGCTGTCAGCCATCTCGTCGATGCGATGGTTTACGTCATCGAGTGGGGCCGTACGACCCGCAACGCGCTCCAGGAGTCGATGGCGAGTTCCGAAGGCATTCAGAAGAAGCTTCTGGGCGCCGTGCTCAATCGCGCCAATCCGAAGATGCTCAAGAGGATCGAGGCGTATAAGGGCTCGCACTACAACAGCTACTATGTCGAGGGAGCCTAGCGCCACCGAGCCGGCGGCACAGGCAACGGGGATCGCCTATCGCCGGCTTCTGCGCGGCTCGACCATCGCGCTTGCCGCAGCCGCGCTGGCGTGGATCGCGGCTATCGCCCCGGATGTGACCAATCCCGCGGTTCCGCAGATTGCAGGACGTGTCGCGCGCGGCGAGCGATATGAAGTCGATCGCCTGAGACGGATCGTATCGGACAATTTGCTATCCGCCCGTCGCCTATGCAGCGCCAAGACGCTGCGCGAACTCCTGCTGCTCCAGCTCGCAATCGCTGACGAATCGACACGCGCAGGCGACCTGAAGCAGACCGACCTCGATGCAGACGCCGTCGCGTCGACGAGCCGTGCCTTGCTGGCGTGCGCGCCGACTGAAGGACTGGGCTGGTTCGGCAGCTACTGGGCCGAAATTCGCCAGGCCGGCTTTGGGCCGCGAACGGCGGAACTGCTGGGTCTTTCCTATCGCTTCGCGCCACACGAGGCCTGGCTCCAGCTCATCCGCGCGCCACTGGCGCTTCGCGCCTTCAATGCGGCCTCGCCCGAGCTCAGGGATTACGCCACCCAGGACTTCGCGGATATCTTCCAGGCCCGCCTGTTCCCAAGCGCAGCCACGTTCTATCAGGCGGCAGGCACTGAGGCGCGCGCCGCGCTGCTCGAACGTACCTGCACCGCGCCCGAAGCCGATCGGGAACTGTTCTCGCATTTCGTCGCGGAGAAAGGCCTGCGAATTCGCCATCGCTGTTATCCAGCCGATGGCGACGGCTTTCGGATGAGCCGCTAGGCTATTTCAGCTCGGTTCGCGGCACGCCCTGCGAGGGATTCTCGGGCAGGTATTGCAGGAAGAATTTGGTCAGGCCGCGACGGCTGCGCAGGATCGGCGATTCGAAGTACTTCCAGGACACATGCGCGACAGCGTAGGAGATCACGAAACCGATGGCTGCGCCCGCGGTAATCTTCACACTCTCGGGCACCGACATCCCGCCATAGAGCGTCAGCGCCTTGCCGAGCGGGTTCGGGATGAAGTTGTGAACGAGATAGAAGCCGTAGCTGATCTTCCCGAGATGCTCGAGCGGCTTCCACTCCAGCGCCTGAACAAAGGCACTGCCCTGGTTGGCGCGTACCCACCAAACCAGCGCGACCAGGCAAAGCCCGATCGCAATGTCGATCGCGGGGGAAAGATAGGAAGGGGCCTCGTAAATCACGCCGTTCGAGCACAGCGCGAACACGACGATGAGGAGACAGGCAAAGATGCCGTTGCCGTTCGGGGCCCATCCCTGCCTGCGAAGATGCAGGATCGTGATCGCGCCACCGAACGCGATCAGGCTAAAATTCCAGGGCGACAAGGTGTGGATGGCGGTGTGATTGAAGCCCGATGAATACATCAGGAAATGGCCGATCAACCCGAGGGCGACGACGCTCATGCAGGTGACGAAATGGCGCTCCAGCGGAAGCAGGATGAACAGGAAGGGCGCGATCACGTAGAACTGCTGCTCGACCGAGAGCGTCCAGAGCACGCCGAAGGGACCGGCAGTCCCGCCGATGACGCTGCCGATCCAGTAGTTCGACAGGTACACAACGTGATAGCGGAAGCCGAGATCGGGCCCCGCGTGCTGAAAATAGGACCGGGTCAGGAACAGGATGGCGAGAAGCGCATAATATGCGGGAAAGATGCGCGTCGCCCGCTTGACCCAGAAGGTGACGATTTCCGCCGCGGGCCGGGACGCGGCCGTCCCGACCTTGCCTCGCTGCCTGTTGAGCTCGCCGATGATCAGGAAGCCGCTCAGGATGAAGAATATCCAGACGCCGACGCTGCCCGAGTAGAACTGCAGTCCGCACTTGTGATTGAGATAGACCAGGACGACCGAGAGACCGCGCAGCCCGTTGAAGCCCAAGATGCTGCCCGACTTCTCGGTGTTGACGCGCTCAGATCCAGGTAAAGGCATTGCAGGTTCTTTTCTTCGCACGGAGACCGAAAAGCTACAGTCCCCTGGTTCTCA
Organism: Bradyrhizobium sp. LA2.1; assembly: GCF_040547725.1. NCBI lineage: Bacteria > Pseudomonadati > Pseudomonadota > Alphaproteobacteria > Hyphomicrobiales > Nitrobacteraceae > Bradyrhizobium > Bradyrhizobium sp. LA2.1. The sequence goes on along the minus strand of NZ_JBEPQI010000029.1, from coordinate 66,275 downwards.
ACTCAGTCGATTCTTCAGCCGACAGGCGGCCGCCGGCAAATTCCGAAAGAAGGAAGAGCGCAACCTTGGGCCTGTCGATCTCGTACATCAGCCCAAACCTGTTCTCCGGCGGCTTCTTCTGCGGCTCGTCGAACAGCTCGTAGACCATCACACTCTCGATCTCGACGTCTTTCTGGTTCTTCAGATACTGGAAGGTGTCCCGCAGTGAGCGGAGGCATTGCTCCGTCAGGGGATCGCCGGGCCGATTTCCATAGGCCGGCTTGTAGATCTCGGCGCAATTGACCTCGTTGAACGTCACCGGGCGGTGATAGGACGCCAGCTTCTTGAAGAGGTCGAAGGGCGGATTGCGTCCATTCCAGTGCCGATGCGGGTTCTGCCCCGCCACCTCGTAATAGTGGTAGGAGATCACGTCGTATTTCACGCCCCGGGACTCCATGAAGTCGAGGAAGCCCAGCATCGTCGACGTCGTGTTCAGCACCTTGCGCAGACGACTTCCGGTCTCGCGGTTGATCTGGTCGATGGCATCGGACGCGCCGTGCAACACCTGGGCCCAGTCTTCCATCACCGGCATTTCGAAGTCTGCCGCGGTCATGCCGCGCCCGAACAGCTTCTTCCCGTCGGAATCGACCGCGAACAGGTTGATCTCGTTCTCAAGCTCCCAGTCGGACACAGCGTCCTTGAATTGCCGGACGAACGCGTAGGTGCGGTCGTAGCCCTGCCTGTAGAGCGCGTCCCGGTCTCCTTTGGGGTACCGCCCCTTGTCGGTGCGGTCACCGTAGCGGAAAGGGAAGTTGACCAAAGGGTGAAGCGTGATCGAGTATTTTCTGGCGAGCGCAATGGTCTGCCGGAACATCGTGGCTTCGCCCGGCTCGGCATCTTGCGTCAGGTTGAGACCGGTCCTGTATTGCGTGAGCCCCCGCTCCCTCATGAGCTGAAAGATCGGCGCGAGATCCCTGCGTTTTTGCGGCGGTCCGCCGACCCCCCACTCCAACGCGTTCGCATGAGAACAGGCGGCAGCGATCGCCCAGGTAACGAGCAACGGCAAGGCGACGAACTTGGCGAGGCGATGGCTCAATCTGCAAGGCTCGGCGTTTCGGGGGTGCAAATCGTCAAAGGGGCAGCAACGAATCACATGCTGCAAATTGCAGGCCGTTTCCCCTCTGCACGGGCGGCGTGCGGGTCGGGCGCGGCAACGCGCGCCCGACGTCGGCCTGGCTCAGTAGGCTTCCTGATGGATCAGCGCCAGCGCGGTCTTCAGGATGATCCTGATGTCGAGCCAGATGCTCCAATTGCTGACGTACCAGATGTCGTATTCGACCCGCTTTTCCATCAGATCGATGGTCGGCGTCTCGCCGCGGAAGCCGTTGACCTGGGCCCAACCGGTCAGGCCCGGCTTCATGTGATGCCGGTACACGTAGTTGCTGATGATCGGATCGTAGTAATTGTCGTGCGCGAGCGCATGCGGGCGCGGCCCGACCAGCGACATCTCGCCGCGCAGAACGTTCCAGAGCTGCGGCAGTTCGTCGATGCTGGTCCGCCGCAGCGCACGGCCGACACGGGTCACCCGCGCGTCGCTCTTCGTCGCCTGCGTGACCACATGACCGTTCTCCGCCACCGTCATCGAGCGGAACTTCCAGATATCGAATTGCTTGCCGTTGAAGCCGCGCCGGGCCTGCTTGAAGATCACTTTGCCCTTGGAATCGAGCTTGATCATGATCGCAGCCGTGATCAACAGCGGCGCCAGCAGCAGAAGCGCGAACGAGGCAAGGCCGATGTCGAGGCAGCGCTTCTGCGCCTGCTCGAACACGCTGAGCGGCGCGCGCTGGATCTCGATCGCGACCGTGCCGCTGACGGGCTGGAACGGACGCGAGACCAGATCGGCGATCGGGAAATCCGGCAGAAGGCGGATCGGCTGGGGGACAACGCGCAGATGCTGGCTCAGCTTCTGGAGAAGCGGCATCTCGTCCCAGTCGATGACCAGGAGATATTCTTCCACATCCGCCGTGCGCGCCTGACGGGTGATGTCGCGAATCTCGTGATCCCAGCCCGCGCCCTCTTCAGACGGATCGAGCACGAAATGTCGCACGACGTTGAAGCCGTGCTTGCGCAGATCCTTGAACCGGGTCGAGGTGAAATCGAGAGGCTTGAGGCTGAGCAGCACGACCTTGCGGTCCACCAGACGGCCCTTGGCGTAGCTCGAGGTCAGCGCCAGGCGCCACAGCACGCGCAGACCGCCCAAGGCGACGCCGCCGGTCGCGGCGAACAGCAGCGTGGTTCCGCGCGACAGGTCCGCGGACGATTTGAGCAGGAACGCCTCGACGGCGAGAATGGTGAGCGAGATCAGCCAGACCGCCAAGGCCTTGCGCAGCTGCCAGACCGTGTTCAGCAGACGATGGTGATCGTAGACGCCCTGGAAGTAAGCGATGGTCACGAACACCGCGCCGACGACCAGGCCTGCTCCGACGGATGAGTCCTGCTCGATCACGAGCACGCGATACAGGCCGCTCGCCACGAAATAGCTGAGCAGTACGGCGACGAAGTCTCCGGCGATCAAAGCCACTTGCAGGGGTCTTTGGAGGGCACCGCGTCGGTTCGAGATAACCGAATAATAGTTTTCCGAACCGTAAGTTGCTACAGCCATCCGAACCTCGCTGCCTCGTCACCACTCGCAATCAGAATTGCGAGCAAATCGATCTAATTTTTTCGATGTGCGCCGAAGTATATCTTAACTAAACAAAGCGACATTGCGGCAGTGCACCGAAAAAATCAAATCGATTTTCATGCAATGCAGCGTCGCAGCAAAACAATGCTCAAACTACTGTCACACGCGTGACAATTAAGCAGGCATCACGCCGCGTTTCACACCAAATCGCGTCATTTTCGCACAGCATTGTCGCGCGCATTTGAACGGCTGTTCAACCATGCCGCTTAAGCCGTTATTAGTCCGCGGCCATTAACACTCGTGACCAATTCGAGGAGTTGCGTCGTGAGTACGGTTGCCATTTTCAGTCTGCTGATCGGATCGTTGCTGGGAGGCCGATTCCGGATCTTCATCCTGCCGCCCGCCATCGTTCTCGGCGCCACGATCCTCGGTGTGGGCTCCGCCTGGCAGGGACATGATTCAGCTCACATCGTTGTGACGATCCTCGTCTTCGCGTCGGTGCTCCAGCTTGGCTATTTCTGCGGCGCGGTTCTGGTCCGCGCGCGAGCGGCCGCCTATCGCGGCAAGGCTGCACCATCGTTCGACAGCGGCAACTCGGCCAGCCTCGCGCAAGCTTGGGGACGGGTGATTCGCAGCGCTGGTGAATGATCGGGCAGGCGCAGGCTTGCTGGCAGGGGTAGAAAAAAACCTGCTCGGGCACCCAAATCCGCCGATAGCATATTGACATCCCGGGCGAAGCTCTTTGAAAGAGTTGCACCCCATGTCCATGATTGCGCCCCGAAATTCGCCCCGGCCGAAGCTACCGAACGGCGTGCGCATCTATGCGATCAGCGATATCCACGGCTGCGCGCATCTGCTCGAGCAGATGTTCGCCGTGATCGATGCGGACATGGCGAACAGCCGGCCATATCGCGCGATCGAGGTCTTCCTCGGCGACTACATCGATCGCGGACCGGACTCGCGCCATACCCTCGACCTCCTGATCGACCGCAGCCGCCGCCGCAACACCGTCTTTCTCAAGGGCAATCACGAGGCCTATTTCACCTCGGTGCTGGAAGATCCCGCCCGCGCCGCCGAATGGTTTCAGTTCGGCGGGCTCCAGACCCTGATGTCGTACGGCGTGTCGGCCGCGCCCGGCCTTGGCAAGGACGAGTTGCCCGATCTGGTTCGCGAGCTCACATCCGTGATGCCGCCGGAGCACATCGCGTTCCTGCGCCAGTTGCGGCCGACCTTCACATGCGGCGACTTCTTCTTCGTCCATGCAGGGGTGCGTCCGGGAATTCCGCTCTCCGAGCAGCGCGAGCAGGACCTGTTGTGGATCAGGGACGAATTCCTGCAAAGCAATAGGCGCTTCGGCAAATACGTCGTGCACGGCCATACGCCGGTGAAGCAGGCCGAGCTGCTCGAGAACCGGGCCAACATCGATACCGGGGCCTATGCCACCGGAAATCTGACGCTGCTGTCCATTCAGGGCAACAGCATGCTCGCGATCTAGCGGTCTCGCTCGCGCGCCGTACCAGGCGTCAGTTGGTGGGGCTCGCCGGAGGCCGGTAGTCCGGGAAACGGCTCAGCATCGCCGCCTTCAGGAACTTGAAATGGGCGATCGAGGCGCCGAGCTCCTTGAGTCGGCGCTGGCCGTTCAGGATTTCCTTGTCGAACAGGTCCTGGTGGTGATTGTCGAGCGCCTCGCGCTCGAGATATTCGTCGTCGCCGTTGCCGATCGTCACGGCGGCGCGCGCCAGCACGTCCTCGACCCGGCGGTTGAGACCTGACTGCTCGCGCTCCGCCGCATGCAGGGCGTCATCGATCGCAACCATGATGGCTTCGATGCGGGTGCGATCGGTTTCGGCGTCGCGCTCGGGCGAGCGCGCGCGGAACACCTGCTCTCCGCCGAAACGGTCTTTCAGGAAGTTATGGGTGCGGGCCCGCAGGAAGAGCTGAAACATGCGTGCATTTTCCGGTTCGAGGCGCCAGACCAGAAAATGGGCCCGCGATGGTTAATAAAGGTTGAATCCTTCGCGCCGCTCGGTGCGGCTTTGCGCCATCCAGGCCCTCCAGGCGCCCTCGTGCTTCTCATAGAGCTCTAGCCTGCGCCGCTCGCCGGCATCGGGCGCGACCTGCGCCTGCTCGCTGTCGAGCCGCTCGAACTCGAACGTCTCCTCGGGCGTCAGGCCGATCAGGACGCGGCGACCTCCCCCGTCGACGAAATACCGCCGTGGCGCGTTGTACGTCGGGCTCGTCATGGCGTCTCCCCGAGATCCCGTCATGATTCACTCCCCTCCACCGCCATGCGAGCCGCAACGCGAGAACCGCACGTCGGTTGTAAATCCTCAGAATGCACGCCGCGCCCTCGCCAATGAACTGTTCTGCCGGAACGCGGTGGGACTGTAGGGACGGTGGAACGGATGACGCTCCGCGCGCTCGCGAGGCCGCAGCGCGCGTGTCGCATAGCCTGCGCCAAAGCCAGCGAGGAGCGAGACCAGGATCGCGAGCAGCATCATTCGTAATTCGTTCCAGTGACGCTGGCAGTCTCATCCTCGAGTTGTGTCGAGATCATGATCACCGCCGCTGATTTTCTCGTCATGCCAGGGATTTTTTTGGGCAGCGCCCTGCATGCGAAATGATCGGGCTCGTGCGTCAACCGAAGAACCAGAGGAACAATCGCACCAGCAACAGCGTGATGAAATACACCCAGCCCGCCATCGCGATCAGCGCAACGCTGAAAAACGCGCCTTCAAACGCCCGCTCTCTGAGCTTGGTGAGAGGAAGTGCCGCTCGCGCCTTTTGAAGCATCTCGGTCTTCTTGATTTTGTTGATTTTGATTTGTTCGTGCGCGCGCACCATAGCCGAACGAATTCGACGATCTCGTGACGACTCAACCGAGAGAAGCACAATACTGCTCGTCAAACCGCTGCCGCATGCATCGCGATTAGATTTTTTTCTCGTTCGAAGCCGTTGCGACCAACCGGCGCCGATTCAATTCAAGTTGATCGCTCGAATCGACGTCGTGATTTCGAAGCAAACAATGTCGTGATCTCGAAGCACTTAATTCCTAATCGCGCACAAGTGCTGACGCCGAAACGCCGTGCCATCCATTATCAAGGGGAGATTGCCGCCTGAGCTTGGAGGACATTGAGGGCGCAGGGAACAAGTTCCCTGCTCGCCTCCATCGTCAGCATGGCGTCCGAGCGGCTCCTGCCTGTCTTCGGCAAGCCGATGATCCAGTGTCTGCGGTCCAGCCTGACGTTCGCCGACCTCAGGAGAATCCTCATCACCACCACGCGGCAAGACCGGTCGCTGTTTCGACGGCTGCTCGGCGACGGCTCGGGGATCGGCACTTCTTCCATGCTCATCAGAACAGTCCGCGCCGATTGGCGGAGCTGCTGAGTCTTGCCGCAGCGTCGAGACGCGAAGTCGGGTCTCGGATATCGGCAGGCGCCCCCCGCGAGGATTTCGAGTGCGGACGTGCGAAGACCGTGCACCGGTTCTGCGACAACCGGACGTGGTGGCGGAACATCCTCGATCCCCACCATCAAAACGTGCAGACCGATCTTGGTTAGCGAAACTCCGTGGTTATACGGAGCGCAACGCGCCGATTTCATCGCGGTAAGGTTGAGCGGTTAGCTTAATCCGCGTTGTTTGTTGCGAACCTTAGTGGATCGCATATCCATCTTCTCACCGGGCTCCCCCAGGCCCGGCCCCACCCAAGCAAAGCCGTCGAGCGAACGTGGGTCCGCTTGGCGGCTTTGTCTTTGTCTCGACGAGAGGATGATTTCGGTTATGGCGCGCAGGCCCTGGTCGTTCAAGGAAGACCGCCGGCTGATGGAATTGGCCAAGTCTTCGACTTCGCTGGAAGAGGCAGCAAAACTTCTCGGGCGCTCGCCCGATGCGATCAAGCGTATGGCCTTGCGCCTCGGCCTGTCGCTGAAATCCAAGGGCGCCAAGAAGGGCTAGCGTCGGCCGCGCGCGACACGTCATGGACGGGCGCGTCCGCCTCATCAATCGATGCATGGCAGCCGCCAATCGACATGGGCCGATCGCTTTCAGCGCTCTCGATCTCTCCGCGCCCGGCTGCTAGACTATCCAACGACGAAGATTGAACATCGTCCCTTTTCGGCGCAGAACGGTCGCCGGACCGGCTTCGGTCTCAGTTTGATAGATTGTTGGAGGAATGCACCATGTTGTCCCGCGCGCTCGCCGTAGCTCTGCTCCTGGCTCTGCCCTCAGTAGCGTCGGCGCAAGTCCCCGTGGGCTTCGGATTTCCAAACGGCGCGCCGTGGTGCGCCTTCGGTTTCGATTGCCGATTCCTGAATTACCGGGAATGCGCCGACTGGATTTTCGATCCCGCGCGCAACTGCCTCAAGAATCCGTACTTCGCAGCCCACTACCCGACCAATGTCGACAAGGGCTGGTCCTACAATCGGCGTTGAACGTCGGTCCCTGCGAACGGCTTGGTCACGCGGTCAGGCGCGTTGCTTTGTGCCTGACCGGTGGCGTGGTTTTGTCGATGACGAGAATTTGGGCAGGTGCGATCGCCTGCCCGTTCCCCTGACGGCGGAACTCTCAGCCGCGCTCCGCATTGCTTTCGAAAGAAAGCGGGAGGCGGAGCCGTCATGGCAAGCTCTTTCCTAATCGTGTTGTCGATCTGGTTCGGCATCAACATCCTGTTCTTGGCAGTCCGGCTTTGGGTCACCAGGCCGAAGAACTGGCAGATGAATGCCTGCCCTCGCCAACTCAGCGCCGTCCGCGTGACATCGCGACTACACCGCCACGTTTGACGTCAACTGCATGCATGCGGATTGGGCCGTAGCCACGGCTCCGCGGCTCGCCCGTGAACCTTGGTTCATGCCCTCGAGGGTTTGTGAACCTTAACGATGTTCTTGGCTTTCGAAAGCGGCCAGCCGGTCGACCGGCTATGTTGGCGCAATGCGCCGCAACCATCTCATCGCAGCCGCGGTTATCTGTCTCGTGCTCATCGTCTATGCGACGCTGGCCAAGCTCGCGGGCCGGCCGGCACTCATGGGCCACGCGGAGGCCTACTGGGTCGTCGTGATTGAGCGCTTCAGCGCCTACGGCCTGTTGGGCTTCCTGCTGTCCTTCCTGCTACCGGGGCGCGTCAAGCTGGCTTGCGCGTTCGTGATCGCCGTCGCAGTCGGATTGGAGGTCTTGCAGGCGGTGACGCCGGATCGTGATCCACGATTCATCGATGTGCTGCAAAAGGCCGCCGGCGGCACCGTCGGCGTCCTTCTGGCCCAGACCATCCTGGCTTTCCTGCCGAGGCCGCCGTCCTGAGGCTGGCCACCGGCGCCGGCTTACGCCACTCCGCGCCGCAAGCTCGGCTGACTGGTCGAAAGAACCCCGGACATCTGGCGATGGGCATCGCGCAGCGCCGTGATCGCGTCATCGAGGTCGAATTCGGCTTCGCGAACGGTCTCGAAGAACCGGGCCATCAAGGCGAGGTTCAGCTTGACGCGGGTGTTCCCGTCGCGGCTCTTGCGGCGATCGAGCGACAGATGCATCGCCTGCATCCTGGCCTCGGCAGCGCTGCAGCCGCTGAGGGTCGCGAGTTCGTCATATGTCATCCAGATCTGAGGCATGTCCCTGTCCGCCTTTTGTTATGGGCCCCAACCTAGATTTCACCTCTAAAACTAGTGTTGCCGCAGTCCAGTCGCGCCGTGATTTCGCGACAACAGCGTCAATGCAAAGCTAAAAGCCCGCACCCTACGACACAGGCGCCTTGGGCGGCGTGAACGGATGACGCGGCCGGGAACGGTTGTCGAGGCCCTTGGGCAGCTTGTCGGCGTTGAGCTTCACGACCGCGCATTTGGCGTCGGCTGCCGGCGCATCTTCCTGGCTGTAGATCAGCGTCGCCTCGAACTTCACGTCGGGTGCTTCCTTGGCCGTTCCCGAACAGCTCGCCACCAGGCCGTTGCACACACCCGAGAGTTTGACCTCGACCTCATCAGGCCCAAACACGCTCAGCGGGCCGTCGGCATGCCGGTTCACGGTCAGGACGGCCGAGAAGTGCTGCTCATCGACCCGGTAGGAACCACCATAAGTAAAGAAGCTGTCGCGGCCCGAGATCCGGCCCTCGGCCAGATCCACGATGCCGGTGCCCTGACCTCGTGAGGTCCTGAACCAGGCAGCGTATTTACCGTCTCTCAGCATGGGGAAATTTCCGAGGTGAAGATCGCCCTGTATTTGCGACCAACTCTGGGGCGCGACAATGACCTAACGGCCAGCCCTTCGGGCAAGGTTAATGCTCGGAAAACCCAATCCGTCGAATTGCCGCCGACGCGCGACGCCGGCGGCGAACGTCAGAACAACTCTATGCCGTCATCCGCGGTCTCGACCGCTTCGACGCGGCGCGTGGCGACGATCGACGCAAGGCCAAGCGTTTGCAGGAATTCGCGGTGAACGTCCCGCTCGCGCTCCATCGTGTAGCGCGCGAAGAGATCATCGAGCATCGCCTGATCCTGCGCCTCCGGCTGCGGCCGCTGCGCGCCGGCGCTCGCGGTCTCGAGCCGCGCGGCAACCGCAGGCAAGGCCGCGGAGCTCTCGCCTAGCGAGCTCATCAGACCTTGCGCCGAATTCATCAGGCCCTCGAATTCCGCGCCTTCATCGACGAGCCGGCTCATCAGCTTGCCGAGCCGTTCGTTGCCGACCTCGACCTCGCGCAGCGCCTGGAGGATCTGCGGCTCGAACTTGGCGAGCTGCGCGGGATCGCCCCGGACGCGGAGCTCCTTCAGCTCGTTCGCAGAGCGCTCGATGCCGTCGAGCACGGGCCGCAGGCGCCCCGCGCCCGCCGAAACCTGGTCCGCGGTCGCCTTGAGCTCGTTGGCGATCACGACAAACGCGCTGCCGCGACTGCCCAGATGGCTTGCTTTCAGGCCAGCATTCATTCCGATCAGGGTGATGTCGACGGTCGCCTCGGTAAGTCCGGCGATGGCCTGGCGAAACTTTGCCAGCGTGTCCTCGACGATGGCGAGCGCCTCGTCGACCGAGCGGCCGGCGCTCTCGCAGGTGGCGATCAGGGTCGAGGCATGTGCCAGTGCCTGCTTGATGCGCGCTAGGAACGATGACGAGCCGCCATCCTCGCCGCCGAACAGCGTGCGGCCATGGCCGACGACATTGCCCGCATCGTGCAGGATGGCCGTGAGCGCGCGAACGATCTGGCCGATGTCGCCGCCAAATTCACGCTGGGCGTCCCTGAGCAGGGCCGCCTGCAACTGGCAGATCGCGCGCGCGCCGTCCTCGCTCGCACCCCGTTCGGGAACGAGGCCCGGCGCAGCTTCCGACACCTGGCCGAGGCCATGACAGACATGTTCGAGGCGCTGGCGCGTGCTGTCGCCGGCCTGCAAGGAAATGATCGCGCCGCCGACCGCCTCGGCGATCTTCCTGGTGCTGGTGCTCGCGAGGTCGGCGAGCTGGCTGCTGTCGCGGCGCTGGCCGCGCAATCCGGAATAGGCTGCGCCGAGCTCGGCGCTCTCCGACACCAATTGATTCCGGTAACGGCTCTCGAATTCCCTCTGCCGGCCGGACGCGGTCGCAACGGCTTCCGACAGGCGCTGCTGGTCCCGCGCGCAGCCCTCGATCGAACCTTGTACCGCCTTGCCGAGATCGTAGGCTTCCTGCGTGAAGGCGAGAAAGCCCTCGCGGTCGCCATCCAGCGAAGCCGCCTCGATCCGCGCGCTGCGCGCGATGATGGTGATCATCTGGATGTGCTTGAACAGCGGCTTGAGCAGCGCGGACGCCTCAGCCGTGCGCGTGCCGATGGTCGCAAGCAGCGCGCTCTCGGCCGGCAGCGCCTCTGCCAGCTCGCTGAGCCGTGCGGCGATCTCCTGTAGCGCGGTGGCGGCGCCCTCGATCTCGGCGCCGGAGAGTTCCTCCGAGAGCGTCGCAAGGCCCTGGTTCAGCTCCTTGAAGATGAGGTGGCCGCGACCGAGCTCGTGACCGACCCGCGCGAAAACGTCCTCGATCCGCGACGAGACATCCTCGATCGCGACGATCGCCTCGGGGAGCGTATTGGCCGGAATGGCGGACATCGCAATCAACCTGCCACCGCAACGTGTCCGGCCTGATACCAGAGCATGATCTCGCGCGGGATATGATGCAGCGAGACGACCTTCTCGACACCGCCATGCGCGATGGCTTCCTTGGGCATGCCGAACACCACGCAGCTCTCCTCGTCCTGCGCGCGCGTCGAGGCGCCGAGCTTGCGCATCTCCAGCATGCCGCGCGCGCCGTCGTCGCCCATGCCCGTCATGATCACGCCGAGCGCATTGGCGCCGGCATGCTGGGCCGCGGAGCGAAACAGCACATCGACCGAGGGGCGATGCCGCGACACCGGCGGGCCGTCCTTGATCGCGATCTGGTAGCGCAGGCCGATGCGCTGGAGCAGCATGTGACGGGCGCCCGGCGCGATATAGGCGCAGCCCGGCAACACCGGCTCGCCGTCCTCGGCTTCCTTGACGCGGACCTGGCAGACGCTGTCGAGACGCCTGGCAAAGGCCGCAGTGAACCCTGCCGGCATGTGCTGGACGATGACGATGGGAGGACAGTGCGGCGGCAGCATCTCGAGGACGTCGTTGAGCGCTTCGGTCCCGCCGGTCGATGCACCGATGCACACGATGCGCTCAGTCGTCGGCCGGACCTTGCCCTGCACCGGCGGCGGGATGATGGCGTCGGCGGTCAGCTTCCTCTCGATCATACGGCGCTCCGCCCGCGGACGCACCCGCGCGCGCGCTGCCGATTTCACGGCCTCGCGCAGCCGCGTCGAGCATTCGAGCAGCGCCTGCCGGGTGTCGATCTTCGGCTTCGGCACGATGTCGACCGCGCCCGCCTCGAACGCCTCGAACATCACGTTGGAACCTTCCTCGGTGAGCGAGGAGCAGATGATCACCGGGATCGGGCGCTGCGCCATGATCTTGCGCAGGAAGGTCATGCCGTCCATGCGCGGCATTTCCAGGTCGAGGATCATGACATCGGGGATTTCGTTCTGGAGGCGGCGCGCCGCCGCGAACGGATCGGAGGCCGCCCCCATCACCTCGATGTCAGGATCATCGTTGAGGATCGTTTGCAGGATTTGGCGCACCGACGCCGAATCGTCCACGATCAGTACGCGAACTTTCTCCCTCGGCATTCTGGTTGCGCTCCGGCTAGACCTTGAAAATGGTTGGCTGAACTTGCTTCAGACCCGGCACTGCACTGTGAATCATCGATTCCGAATGACCGACCAGAAGATAGCCGCCGGGCCGCAAATGGCTGCACAATTGCTCGATCACCTTGCGCTGGGTCTCGCGCTCGAAATAGATCAGGACGTTGCGGCAGAAGATGATGTCGACGTCCCGGTCGACGGGGTAGGACTTATCCATGAGGTTCATCCTCATGAAATGCGTCATGCGCCGCAATTCCGGCACCACCCGCACTTCGCCGCGCAACTTGTCCCGCGACGACAGGAAATAACGCTTCACGAAGGGCTCCGGCACCGGGGCGAGCACGTCGCGGGTGTAGATCGCGGACTTGGCAAGTCGCAGCACCGCGGTCGAGATGTCGGTCCCGAGGATGCGGTACTGAAACCGCGAGCCGTTCCGCGTCATGTCGTCCAGCACCATGGCGGTGGTGTAGGCTTCCATGCCGGTGGAGCTCGCCGAGCTCCAAATCTTCAGGTTCGCGTTCTTCCGCCCGTGCGACTTGAGCAGGGCCGGGATCGCGACGTCCCTCATGAAGGTGAAGTGCTGTGGCTCCCGGAAGAAGTCGGTCTTGTTGGTCGTCACCACATCGATGAGATGGGTCAGCTCGGTGTCGAAATGATCGGCCTCGAACAGGTTGTCGACATACTCGTTGAGGTCGGAGAAGTTCAGCGCGCGCACGCGCTTGTGCAGCCGCCCCTCCAGCATCAGCCGCTTGCCCTGCGGCAGCTTGATGCCGACCTGGCCCTCGATCAGTTCGGCGATGGTCCGGAAGTGGCGGTCGGACAGATGGACGACCGTATCCTGCACGGCGGGCATCATGGCTGAATGCCCCGATCCGCGATGGCCGCCTGCACTGAATGTCGGGCCGAACGGGCCATCTTGAATCCCACGCGTTTACACGATCACTGACGGCGGATCGGCCCACCGGTGAAGGATGGGCCGACCTCTTGACGGCTCTCAGCGCTGGAAGTCGGCGTCCCGATCGTCCTCGCCGTCGTTCATGTCGAAGGCGAAGCCGCCGCCACCGGCCGCCTTCATCGCGCGCGCCGGCCTCGCCTGCGGCTTCTTGGCCGGACGCTCGACGGCCGCCATTGTCGCCGCCTTGGCGCGGAGCTGGGTAACCGCCCGGTCGATCGGCGCCGCGGCCTGGCTGCGTCCCTGCTCGATGCGGAAATAGGCGATCGTCGACTGAAGCTGCTCGGCCTGCGAGGCGAGCTCCTCCGAGGTCGAGGAGACCTGTTCGGACGCGCTGGCGTTCTGCTGGCCGACCTTGTCGAGCTGCTGGATCGCCTGGTTGATCTGGGCCGAGCCGACGTCCTGCTCGCGGCAGGCGGCGGTGATTTCCTCGACGAGCTCTGCCGTCCTCTTGATATCAGGGACGAGCTTGGAGAGCATATTGCCGGCTTCCTGCGCGACCTTGACGGTTTCAGTCGAGAGTGTGCCGATCTCGGCGGCGGCCGCCTGGCTGCGTTCGGCGAGCTTGCGCACTTCGGACGCAACCACGGCAAAGCCCTTGCCGTGCTCGCCGGCGCGCGCAGCCTCGACCGCGGCGTTGAGCGCGAGCAGGTCGGTCTGGCGCGCGATCTCCTGCACGATCGTGATCTTCTCTGCGATGGTCTGCATCGCGTTGACGGCGCGGCCGACCGCGGCGCCGCTGGCCTCGGCATCCTTGGCGGACTGCGCGGCGATCTTCTCGGTCTGGTTCGCGTTGTCGGCGTTCTGCTTCACGTTCGAGGCCATCTCTTCCATCGAAGAAGAAGCTTCCTCGGCGGACGAGGCCTGCTCGGTCGCGCCCTGCGAGAGCTGCTCAGCGCTGGCGGAGAGCTCCTGGCTGCCGGCGGAGACGTTCTGCGCCGCGGTCAGGGCTTCCGACACGATCTGACGGAGCTTCTCCACCATGCGCTCGAGCGCGAGGCCGAGCGTATCCTTGTCCGACAGCGGTTTGGCCTCGACCATGAGATCGCCCTGCGCGATCTGGTTGGCGAGCGCCGCCGTCGCGTTGAGGTTGACCGTCATCGCGTTCAGCGACTTGATGAGATCTCCGATCTCGTCATTGCTGGAGGACTCGATCTTGTGGCTGAGATCGCCGATCGCCACCGCATCAGCGAGGCCCACCGCCTGCGCCAGCGCACGGCTGATGTTCAGCGCAATCCAGGTCGCCGCGACCGCGGCGATCAGCAGCGAGGCGATGACCAGGCTCATCAGCAGCATCTCGGCACGGGCGCCATCCTGCCTGGCCTGATCGGCCTGCTCGGCCATGTTCTTCTTGGTGTTCTTGATGTAGCCGTCGACCGCTTCCAACGCGTCCGCGACAACCTTTCGGCCGTCATGCATGGAGCGATCCAGCGCCTTCGGCTTGTCGTTCTTCGCAAGCTGGACTGTCTCGTCCTGATAGGCATTCAGCTTGGCGAAGGCGACGTTGAAAACCTCCATCAGCTTCTTGCCGCCTTCGCTGGCCGCTGCGTAGATCTCATCCTTGGACTTGGTGATCGCTTCGCGATTCTTGATCAGGTCGGCCCGGAACTGCTCATGGTCTGCGTCGGATGCCGCCAGGATCGAGTTCTTCTCCGCGCGCACTAGGAACAGAATGCCTTCCTTCAGCTCGGCGGCCTTCTCCATGCGGTTCGAACGCGCGACAAGGAGCTCGGTGCTGCTGACCATATCGGCCAGCTTCATGTAACCGACCGCACCGGCGATCATGGACAGCAGGATGACGACGCCGAAGGCGCTGGCAAGCTTGGCTTTGACGGTGAATCTCATATCAGTCTCGTTGGTTCGAATTGGGGTGCTTACGCTCGAGCACGCTTCACGCTTGCAAACTCAGGCGGCGCGAGAGGTATCGCGCCCTTCCGGGATCTCGTCGTTCGCCATCAGCTTGGCGAGATCGAAGATGACGACGAATTTCTCGCCCTTGCGACCGATGCCGGCGGCATAGTCGGACTGCCATTTGCCGCCAACCTCGGGGATGGGCTCGATTGCCTGCTCGTCGATGTCGGTGACCTCGAACACGCAATCGGCGACGAAGCCGACGCCGACCAGACGGTCCTTCATCGGCACGTCGAGGATGATGATGCGGGTCGCCTCAGTCGCCGCCACGGCCGGCAGGCCGAGCTTGGTCCGGAGGTCGACGATGGGATAGCCGGCCCCGCGCACGTCGATCATGCCGAGCAGGAAGTTCGGCGCATGCGGAAGCCGCGAGATCGGCCGCATGTCCAGGATTTCGCGGACATTGCGGATGCTGATGCCGAACGTCTCGCCGGCGAGCCCGAGCGTCAGATATTGCGAGGTTGCGGCCATGGTACGGTCCAGAGTCAGATGGTTTTCAAATTGCGGTCAGCGCTGGAATTCGGCGTCGCGGTCGTCTTCACCGTCATGCATGTCGAAGGCAAAGCCGCCGCCGCCGGCGACCTTCATCGCGCGCGCGGGCTTGCGCGCCGGTGCGGGCTTCTTGGCGCCGCGATCCGCTGCCGCCATGTGCGCGGCCTTGGCACGGAGCTGGGTGACGGCGCGATCGATCGGCGCGGGCGCAGCGCTCTCGCCGCGGCCGGCATGCTC
Organism: Bradyrhizobium sp. LA2.1; assembly: GCF_040547725.1. Taxonomy (NCBI): domain Bacteria; kingdom Pseudomonadati; phylum Pseudomonadota; class Alphaproteobacteria; order Hyphomicrobiales; family Nitrobacteraceae; genus Bradyrhizobium; species Bradyrhizobium sp. LA2.1. Next base: position 50,864 of record NZ_JBEPQI010000029.1, on the reverse strand, counting down.
GATGCGGAAGAACGAGATGGTGGACTGAAGCTGCTCGGCCTGCGAGGCGAGTTCTTCCGAGGTCGAGGACACCTGCTCGGAAGCACTGGCGTTCTGCTGCCCGACCTTGTCGAGCTGCTGGATCGCCTGGTTGATCTGGGCCGAGCCAACGTCCTGCTCGCGGCAGGCCGCCGTGATCTCCTGGACCAGCTCGGCGGTCTTCTTGATGTCGGGCACGAGCTTGGACAGCATGTCGCCGGCTTCCCGCGCGACCTTCACGGTTTCCGTCGACAGCGTACCGATGTCGGCCGCGGCCGCCTGGCTGCGTTCGGCGAGCTTGCGGACTTCGGACGCGACCACGGCAAAGCCCTTGCCGTGCTCACCGGCGCGCGCGGCCTCGACCGCGGCGTTGAGGGCAAGCAGGTCGGTCTGGCGCGCGATCTCCTGCACGATCGTGATCTTCTCGGCGATGGTTTGCATCGCGTTGACGGCACGCCCCACGGCGACGCCGCTGGCTTCCGCGTCCTTGGCCGACTGCGCCGCGATCTTCTCGGTCTGGTTGGCGTTGTCGGCATTCTGCTTTACGTTCGAGGCCATCTCTTCCATCGAGGACGAGGCTTCCTCGGCCGACGAGGCCTGTTCGGTCGCGCCCTGCGACAGCTGCTCGGCACTGGCCGAAAGCTCCTGGCTGCCGGCCGAGACGTTCTGCGCCGCGGTGAGTGCTTCGGCGACGATCTGCTTGAGCTTCTCGACCATGGAGTTCAGCGAGGTAACGAGATCGCCGATCTCGTCGTTGCTTGTGACCTTGATCGACTGGCTGAGATCGCCATCGGCAACCGCGCCGGCGAGCCCGACGGCGCGGCCGAGACCGCGGGAGATGCTCAAGGAAATCCAGATCGCGGCGATCAGGCCGATGACAAGCGAAGCCAGCACGGCCGAGATCAGCAGGAGCTGGGCCCGGTTGCCGTCCTCGTGAGCCTGGGCCGCCTGAGCGGCCATGTTCTTCTTGACGTTGGTGACGTAGACGTTGGCGGCTTCCATGGCCTCGGCGACCGCCTTGCGGACCTCGGTCATGGAGCGCTCGGCGGCTTTCGCCTTGTCGGTCCGGGCGGTCTTGAGGGCGTCGTCCTGAACGGCGTTCATCCGCGCATACGCGACGCCGAAATTCTCCATGAGTTTCTTGCCTTCGGGGGAAGCCGCGGCCTGGATCTCTTCCTTCAACTTCGAGAGCGTCTCGCGCTGCTTGGCGATTTCGGCGATAAAACGATCCGCCTCGCCTTCAGGCGCGAGAATGAGGTTCTTCTCGGCGCGAACCTGAAGCAGGATACCCTTCTCGATCTCCGCCGCACGGTCCATCCGGTTGGCACGCGACACCAGACTGTCGGCGGTGTCGATCATCTCGCTCAGTTTCACATAAGCGAGGCCGCCCGCAGCCATCGAGAGCAGCAGGACCACACCGAATGCGATGGCAAGCTTTGCCTTGACGGTAAATCTCATTTCCAGCCCCTACCCCAGTCTCGCCCGAGACCTCATTTCAATTCAGGATGCGTTCCATGTTGGGAACGATGACAAACTCTTCTCGCCACTTGGCGATGAAACGGATGAACTCCGGCTTCCAGTGCATGCCGACGCGCGGCGTCTGTTGTACGTCGGTCTGCGATATCTCGGTGACCTCGTAGACCTTGTCGGCAGTGACGCCGACCAGGACCGGCTCGCCGTCGAGCGTGAGCTCGATGACGACGATGCGCGTGTCGGCCGAATTGTCGAGCTGCGGCATGCCGAAGCGGATGCGCAGGTCCGCAAGCGGAATGACGTTGCCGCGCACGTTGATGACGCTCGGAACGAAGGCCCGCGCGCCCGCCACCTTGGTCACCGGCACGGGATCGATGATCTCGCGCACGAGGCCTGCGTCGAGCGCGAACTTCTCCTCGCCGAGGCCGATCATTACGACCTGCATCGCGTCGGCGTGATGCTCGCCCGTCAAACCATCGTTCATCAGGCCGCCTCGCTGATATGCTGTTTCTCGACCTTCGACTGCGCCAGCGTGACGAGCTGCGCTACATCGAGGATCAGCGCCGCCGTGCCGTCACCCAAAATCGTCGCGCCGGAGAAGATCGTGACGTCGGAGTGCAGCTTGGAGAGCGACTTGATCACGGTCTGGTGGTTGCCGATGATCTGGTCCGCGACAAGACCGACGTGCGTCTCACCGGTCGAGATGATGATCGTCTTCTGGTGCCGGTCGGGCGTACCCGACGCAGTCATGATTTCGCGCAGCCTGAGGAAGGGCACGAGATTGCCTCGCACGTTGAGGAAGTTGCGGCCGCGGGAGCGCTCGTCCTCGGCGGTCAGCTCGATGCATTCCTCCACGGCCGACAACGGAATGATGTAGCGGCCCTCGCCGACACGGATCAAAAGACCCTCGATGATCGCAAGCGTCAGCGGCAGGCGCAGCGTCACCGTGGTGCCCTGGCCCGGCCGGGTCGACAGATCGATCGTGCCGCGCATGTTCTCGATGGTGCGCTTGACGACGTCCATGCCGACGCCGCGGCCCGACAGCGCCGAGATGGTCTGCGCGGTCGAGAAGCCCGGGTGGAACAGGAACTGGTGGATCTCGTGATCGGTCAGCACGGCGCCGGAGGCGATCAGCCCCTGCTCTTCCGCTTTCGCGCGAATGCGCGCGGTGTTGAGGCCGCCGCCATTGTCCTTCACGGTGACGAGCACCTGCGCACCGGAATGAACGGCGGCGAGTTCGATCCGGCCCTGCTCCGTCTTGCCGTTGGCGGAGCGGGTCGCGGTGTCTTCGATGCCATGGTCGATGGCGTTGCGGATTAGGTGCACCAGCGGATCGGCCAGGCACTCGATCATGGTCTTGTCGAGTTCGGTATCCTCGCCCGTGGTGACGAATTCGACCGGCTTCGACAGGTCGCGCGACAAATCGTGCACCAGGCGGCGGAAGCGACCGAACAGCGAGCCGATCGGTACCATGCGCGCGCCCATCGTGGTGTCGCGCAGGGAGGAGGCGAGGCGCTCGATTTCCTCGGCGATCATCTTGATCGAGAGATCCGAGCCGGACGAGGCGAGCTGGGTCAGCCGCGCCTGGGCGATGACGAGCTCACCCACCCGGTCCATCAACTCGTCGAGACGCTCGGCCTGGACGCGGACGGTGGCGATGCCGCGATCGTCACGCTTGGCCTCGGGTTTCGGTTCAGACTTGGATTCAGGCTTGGCTTCCGGCTTCGGCTCCGCCTTTGCGACGGGCTGCGCGGCGACAGGCGCAACAACAGCCTCGACCGCCGGCACGGCCATTTCGGCCACAGGAGCCGGAGCCGGCTCCTCGTCGAGAAGCTGGAACAACGGCAGCGGCGCGGGCGCTTCGACCTGCTCAAGCGGCGAGAGCGTCAGCTTCATCTCGTCCTGGACGAACATGAAGACGTCGTCGATCGCGTCCCTGTCGCAGGCGGCGTGCAGCTTGACGTCCCACTTCAGATAGCAGTCTTCCGGCTCCATCTCGTCGAGGAACGGGATGCCATCGGTCACGGGCACGACGAAGCACGGGCCGAGCTTGCAGAGGTCTTCCAGCAGATCGAGCGGGTTCGAGCCGTTGCGCAGGATGTGGGATTCAAATTCCAGATACAGGTGCCAGCCGGTCTGCTTGCTTTCACTGGGAGCCAGCGGCGGTGCTTCTGCGATTTCGGCAACGGGAGCAGCAGGCCGGTCGGGAAACACGAAGCGCTTGAGGTCGTCGAGGATGGCCTCGCCGATGATGTCGTCGGTCGACTGCGGATCCTCGATCAGCGCGCGGATATAGTCCTTGGCCGCAAGCGCGACCGAGATCAGCTCCTGCGTCGGCTTGATCTCGCCCTTGCGGACGCGGTCGAACGCGGTCTCGAATTCGTGCGTAAAGGAGGCGACCTTGTCGAAGCCGAACATGGCGCCCGAGCCCTTGATCGTATGCAGGGCGCGGAAGGCGGAATCGACCAGCTCGCGGTCGTCGGGACGCTGGCCGAGATCGAGCAAGGCCCCTTCCAGGACCTCGAACAGCTCGCTGGCTTCCTGGCGAAAGACCTCTGTCGGGTCTATCGCGTTCATGCACGCACCAGCTTGCCGACCACGGCGAGCAGCTGCTCCGGCTTGAACGGCTTGGTAATCCAGCCGGTGGCGCCGGCGCTCTTGGCTTCCTGCTTCACCGTATCGTTGGATTCGGTGGTCAGGAACACGATGGGCATGCCGACCGCGCTCGGCAGCTTGCGCAGCGCCCGGATCAGCTCCAGCCCGTTCATGACGGGCATATTGAGGTCGGTGATGACGAGGTCGAGCTTGCCGGCCTGCGCCTTGGCGAGCCCTTGCGCGCCGTCGCCGGCCTCGATCACGTTGTGACCGGCCGGCTCGAGCACGACCTTGATCATCTGACGGATGCTGGGGGAATCGTCGACCGTGAGAATCGTGGCCATCAGGTGCCATCTTTCTTTTGCGGGAAGTGCTGATCGATCATCGCATCGCTGGCGAAGCCGGCGCGGCGAAGGGTGTTGCGCAGAGACTGGGAGAATGATGTGAGCACCACCGGGCGGCCCTGGGCCTCGCCCGTCCTGGCGGTCGACAGCAGAAGCTGGATCGAGGTTACGTCGGCCTTGTCGACGCTTGAGCAATCGATCTCGAGCCGGTCCTGCCGGCCGAAAGCTTCGCGGATCAGGTCATAGACGCTGCGGATCGCAGCGATGCTGCAATCTGCAGGCAGCCGTAGGGACCACTTCGGCTCAGTGACATCAGACGGCATTCGTCCCCCAGATTTCCTCGGGATTCGCTGCACGCATGACGCGAATCTCGCGCGACGACTATTCGCTTGGGAGAGTGTGCAAACCCCTAATGGGCATCACCGTACAACTACGGGTCACAAACCGAAGAACTTCGCGTATGCATGCAGGCGTGCATGGTTCGCTCAATTCGCATGCGCTGTGCGCAGTCTTCAGTCAGTTCGCCGCAGCCCGGGCGTTTGCTCCGCGTTAAATCGCAAAGACTATTCGTGGAGGTCACGCCTCGCATCCGAACGAGACCGGCCGCCGATGCTGACCCAAGCGCTTCTCGTTGATGACAGCCGCTCTGTCCTCAATTTCCTGAAACGTCATATCGAAGCCGAAGGCCTGGTCGAGGCCACGACTTTCCTCGATCCCGTCGAGGCGCTGGCTTGCGCACGCGAGCGCGTCTTCGACCTCGTGCTGGTCGACTACGAGATGCCGCATATGGACGGCATCGGCTTCATCCGCGCCTTCCGCGCCCTGCCCGGCTGCGCCGACATCCCGATCGCGATGATCACGTCGCGACAGACCGATGACGTCAAGATGGAAGCGCTGCAGGTTGGTGCAACCGATTTCTTACCGAAACAGCCACAGAGCGTCGAGATGACGGTGCGCCTGCGCAATTTGGTGCGCCTTGGTGCAGCCGTGCGCAAGCAGAACGACCGTGCCGCCGATCTGGCGAGCGCGGTCGCGGCCGCGACCCAGAAGCTCGGCGAGCGCGAGGAGGAGATCATCCTGCGGCTCGCGCTCGCGGTCGAATACCGCGACAACGATACCGGCGAGCACACGCTGCGGGTCGCCCGCTACAGCCGCATCATCGCCGAGCAGCTCGGCCTGCCGCCCCGGCTCTGCCGCGACATCTATCTGGCCGCGCCCCTGCACGACGTCGGCAAGGTCGCCATCCCCGACCATATCCTCCTCAAGCCCGGCAGGCTCACCGACGATGAGATGGCGGTGATCCGCACCCATGCGACGATCGGCGAAAAGATCCTGGCGGACTCCAGCTGCGAGCTGATCCAGCTCGGTGCGCAAATTGCCGCAGGCCATCACGAGCGCTGGGACGGCGCGGGCTATCCGAACGGCCTTCAGGCAAACGAGATCCCGGTCGCCGCACGCGTCGTCGCGGTCGCCGACGTCTTCGACGCCCTGACGACGCGCCGGCCATATAAAGAGCCGATGCCGCTCGACGTGGCGCGCGACTATCTGGTCGAGAACCAGGGCCGGCAGTTCGACCCGGCCTGCGTCGAGGCCTTCCTGTCGCGCTGGGACGAGGTCGTGGAAATCGCCGCCGGTCAACAGGCGACGCCGTATCAGAAGACCGAAGCGCATCTCGCGCCCATTATAGAGAGTGCGGCCGAGGACCAGTTGGCTGAGCCCGTCCCGGCCGCCTGACATGATCCATGCGGCCAACCGCTTGCCGCGGCTTCGCTTTTCTCCGGTCGCCGGTTTGAACCAGTTCCTGCTAGAGTGCACCAATAACCAAGAGTGATTCCGGTCACACTTACCTGGACGCGCCGGTGCTAAGCATCGAACCAGGACGGGGACCGGCGATTTATCGGTCGAATTGGATGAGAATTCCCATGAGAAGCCTGATCGGCGCTGGTGTCGGCGCGTTCTGTCTTGCGGCCCCCGCTTTGGCGGAGACCCCGGCCGCGATCGTCGAGGATGTCCAGGGCAAGGTCGACGGCATCGCGTTCATGGACTATGTCGCGCCCGGCAAGATCATCAAGCTCGGGCCCAAGGCCAGCATCACGCTCAGCTACCTCAAATCCTGCCAGCGCGAGACCATCAGCGAAGGCGTCGTCCTGGTCGGCGCCGAGCAGAGCACCGTGCAACTCGGCGAGGTCAAGCGCGAGAAGGTGCCCTGCGACACCAATGCGGCAAAACTGTCCGAGCGGGAGGCGAACCAGAGCGCCGCAACGACCTTCCGCACCATGCGATCGGACGCGAAGGGAGCGCCGCCGGCCAAGCTGCCGACGCTCTATGGCGTCGCCCCGCTGATACAGGCCAAGAGCGGCAGCACGCTGGTGATCGAACGCACCGACGGCAAGGAACCCACGATCAGCGTGCCGCTCAAGAGTGAGATCATGGTCGGCGGCAGGTTCTATGACTTTGCCAAGGCCGGGAAGACACTGACCCCGGGTGGCAGCTATCTCGCCATTCTCGGCGCCAAGCGTTACGCCTTCCAGGTCGATGCCAGCGCCACGTCATCGCCGACGCCGATCGTCGGCCGGCTGCTGCGGCTCGAATAGGCGGTCTGCGACGGGGCGATGCGGCGGATCGGGGGACGGGACATCGTTGCGGCGATCCTGATTGCGCTGGTTGCGGGCGCGGTCTTCACGTCTCCGCCGCTTCAGACGCTGCAAGGCCTGTCGCTCGACATCCTCACCGCGATGCGCTGGAAGCTCGTCGGCGATCGCCGCGATCCCGCCGATTCGCCGGTCGTCGTCGTGGCCATCGACGGCGAGACCTACGACACCCCACCCTTCAAGGGATCGCCGACGCAGACCTGGACACGCGAGATCGGCCGTGTGCTCACCGGCATCACCGACGGTGGCGCCAAGGTGATCGGCTTCGACGTCATCTTTCCAAGCTCGATCGAGCAGTCGGAAATCCCCTTCGGCGAGGTGCCGCTCGGCGCGCGCATGAGAGGGTTTGACCGGGATTACCTGATAGCGTTGCGGCAACTCTCCGACGGCGACAAGCTCGTGCTCGGCGAGATCCTCAGCAACGACCACCCGGAGAGGCCGTATCGTGCGCAACAATTGGCGGTGCGCACCAACATCCGCGCGCTCAATGTGCATACCGACGCGGACGATGTCATCCGGCGCATGCCACTCAGCTTCTCCATCGACGGCAAGCCGGCCCCCGCGATGGCAGTCGAGCTCGCCGCGCGCGCGCTCGGCGGAAAGCCCGCGATGGCGCCGTCCGGTGCGACCGAGCTGTCCGGCTATTCGGTCCCGAGCGCGGTGCCGAACACGCTGACGCTCAACTTCCGCGGAATGGGCCGCGACGTTCCGACCTATTCCTTCGCCGATCTGCGCGCCTGCGTCGAAAAAGGCGACCGCGATTTCTTCCGCCACGCCTTCGACGGTAAGGTCGTGCTACTCGGCACCGCCCTGAACTTCGAGGACCGCAAGCTCACCTCGATGCGCCTTGCGGGCGGATATGACGGGGCGCCGGCCGCGCGCTGTGCCCTGCCCGCCCCGGCAAGCACCGCACAGAAGAAGGCCCGGAGCGATATCGCAGGCGTGTTCGTGCATGCCACCGTCGTGCGAAACCTGATCGAGCGCGACGCGGTGACCGAGCTCGGCTTTCCCATGCGGACCGTTCTTACGATCGTGTTCGCGGCGATCATCGCCTGCGCGGCCGCCATGCTCGCACCGGGCGGCGCGATGATCGCCTGGCTCGGCCTCACTGCCGCTTACACAGCCGTTTCAGTCACCGCGTTCGTGCACGCGCTGGCACTGCCGCTGACCGAGCCTGCGCTCGCAAGTCTCGCCGCGCTCGCGATGATGATCGGCTACCGCTTCGTGCTGGCCGATCGCGACGAGCGCTTCCTGCGCCAGAGCTTTGCCTTCTATCTCGCGCCCGAAGTGATCAACACCATGGTTGCCTCCGGCAAGATGCCGGCGCTCGGCGGCGAGATGCGCAACGTCACCATGTTCTTCTCCGACCTCAGCGGCTTCTCCTCGATCGCAGAGACGATGACGCCGGGCGAGCTGGTGACCCTGATGAACGAATATCTCTCGGCCATGACCGACATCATCGAGAGCCATGGCGGCTATGTCGACAAATATATCGGCGATTCCATCGTCGCGATGTTCGGCGCGCCGGCCGACGATCCCGCCCACGCGCGCAACGCGGTTCACGCCGCGCTGAAGTGCCACGAGAAGCTCGCGGAATTGAACGCCAGCAATCCCGCCTTCGCAGGCCACGGCCTGTCGCACCGCATCGGGCTCAACAGCGGCGAAGCCGTGGTCGGCAATATCGGCTCGCGCCGCCGTTTCAACTACACCGTGATGAGCGACACCGTGAACGTCGCCTCGCGCCTCGAGGGCGCCAACAAATATTACGGCACCGCCATCATGGCCTCGGAAACGACGATGGCGCAGACCGGCGACACTTTCGCCTGGCGTGAGCTCGATGCGATCAGGGTGCTCGGCCGCGGCGAGGCCATCAAGGTGTTCGAGCCGCTGGCGGACAAGGGCGCAGAGAGCGCGGCGCAAACAAAGATGGCCGCGGCGTATGCGGAGGGGCTCGCCTCCTGGCGGGCGAGGGAGTTTGCGAAGGCGGCCGAGGCGTTCGACGGCGTCGCGAAGATCGACCCAGCGTCGGCGCTGTTCGCCAAGCGCGCGAAAGCCCTCGCCGCAAATCCACCATCGCCAGAGTGGACGCCGGTCAATACGCTGGAAGGAAAGTAGCGGTTGTTTACTCTTCGTCAGAAGGCTCAAGGAATGACGTTCGCGGCACGCAACCTGCTGAAGAGATCGAAAAAACTGTCGTCCGTCGCCTGATATTCAAGGAAACCGAGCTTACGGCTCTTGCTCATATCGGTGACGACTTCGATAGGTCGGCCCAAGTCGGCATCGGTGTGCCATGCCGACGAAAGGACGGAGAGGTCCCTTTCGACGAGATCATACTTGAGCGCGATATCAGCCCATATACGACCTGAATCGGCAAGCTGACGCTCAAGCGGCGAAATTTCCTCTGGAAAGGGCGCAGGCTGCAACCCGAACCAGCCGGCCAGTCGCGCCCACATCCAGCTCCATCGGAAGACATCGCCATTTACGACGTTGAATGCCTGGTCTCGCGCGACCGTCGTCGTCGCGGCCCATTCCAGGTGCCGCGCCAGCAATCTGGCATCCGTCATATCCGTCAGGCCGGTCCATTGCATCGCCGAGCCTGGAAAGAGAAATGGCCGCCCCGTTTCTCGACAGATCGTCGCGTAGACGGCAAGCGTCGTTCCCATGTTCATGGCGTTGCCTATCGCATAGCCGATGATCGTGTGCGGGCGGTGAATGCTCCAGCTGAAACCGCCGCGCCTGGCTGCATCGAATAGTTCGTCCTCCTGAGCGTAGTAGAAGTTCTCGACATCGAGCCGCGGTTGCTCCTCGCGGAATGGCGTTGCGGGCAGCCTGCCTTTACCGTAGGACTCGAACGGTCCCAGGTAATGCTTTAGCCCGGTGACCAACGCGACATGAGAAAGCGTATCTGCGCCGGAAAGTGCCCCCAGCACGTTGCGCACCATCGCAGCGTTAACGCGGATATTTTCCGCCTCGGTTGGCTGACGTAGCCATGTGGCGAGAAACACGTGAGTGGGACGAAGGCTCGCCAGGATGTCGCGAAGCGAGGCCGGATCCTGCAGATCGGCCGCGATGGGACGAACACCATCGAGGCCGCTTGGTGGGCGCCTTGCGAGCCCAAGCACCTGCCAGCCGCGATCGCTGAGATGGCGGGCGAGATTGCTGCCGACAATACCGCTGGCGCCGACCACAAGCGCTGTGTTCGTCATCGCTACGCCCTCCTGTTCGGTTGAGGAGGTAGGAACGATCGCACGAGGCAACAGAGCATTTCGGCGTCCGTCACCACTTATTGAAAGGGAACCGGCCTGACGGGCGAACTCGCCTCGTGCCGCGAGGAGAGCTCCCCTTTGGAGCGGCAACGTCAGCTGAGCGGTCACAAACCGTCGCTAAAACGGCAATCCCACGTAATTCTCCGCGAGCAGCCGCTGCGCCGTCTCGGACGAGAGCAGGTACTCGAGCTCCGTCTGCTGAAGCCGGTCCTCGTATTCGGAACGGTCGGGAAAACGATGCAGCAGCATCGTCATCCACCACGAAAAACGCTGCGCTTTCCATATCCGCGCAAGCGCCTTGGCGGAATAGCCCGCAAGGCCGGAATCGTCGCCGTGCTGATAATGCGCAAGCATGGCGTGGTAGAGATAGTAGATGTCGGACGCCGCGCTGTTGAGCCCGCGCGCGCCGGTCGGCGGCACGATGTGGGCGGCATCGCCGGCGAGGAACAGGCGGCCGTAGCTCATCGGCTCGGCGACAAAGCTGCGCAGGGGCGCGATGCTCTTCTCGATCGAGGGCCCGGTGATCAGGCGGCCGGCGACCTCGTCCGGCAGACGGCGCTTCAGCTCCGTCCAGAATGCATCGTCGCTCCAGTCCTCCACCTTGTCGGTCAACGGCACCTGGACGTAGTAGCGGCTCAGCACTTGTGAGCGCAGCGAGCAGAGCGCAAAGCCGCGTTCATGCTTCACATAGATCAGCTCTGGCGACACCGGTTTCGTGCGCGACAGCACGCCGAGCCAGCCGAACGGATAGACCTTCTCGTATTCGCGCAGCACGTGCTTCGGGATGGACTTGCGGCTGACGCCGTGAAAGCCGTCGGCGCCAACGACGTAATCGCAATCGATGCGGACGATCTCGTCGTTTGATCGATAGGTCACGTAGGGCCGGTCCGACGTCAGATCGTGTGGCGTCACGTCCTCGGCGTTGTGCACGACCTTGCCGCCGAGGCGATCGCGCGCCTCGTAGAGGTCGCGCGTCAGCTCGGTCTGGCCGTAGACCAGCACCGAATTGCCGCCGGAATGCTTGTGCAGGTCGATATGGGAGAGCACGCCGTCATGCGCGATCTCGAAACCGTTGTGGATCTCGCCCTCGCGATCCATCCGCTCGCCGCACTGCGCCTCGCGCATCAACCTGGCGAAGCCGTGCTCGAGCACGCCGGCACGGATGCGGGCGAGCACGTGGTCGCGGCTGTATTTCTCCAGCACGACCGTATCGATGCCCTTCAGATGCAGAAGCTGGGACAACAGCAGCCCGGACGGCCCGCCGCCGATGATGCAGACCTGAACTTTCATTTTTACGTCCTCCCGTCGCTGCGTTTTTTACAGATGCGGCGCCGCAAACCGATGGAGGGTTTTGTCTTTGTCTTGTACTATTCGAACATGAGAACCGCAGCCTCAGCCCCGGCAATCCGGGTCTACAACCTCTTCGGCGAGTCCGGCGATCTGCCCGACGTCGTGCATTGCGAGACGATCGCGTCGCGCTCGGTGCTGCACGACTGGACGCTGGCCGTGCACCGCCATGCCCGGCTGCACCAGGTGCTGCTGATCGAGCGCGGCGGCGGCGAGGCGACGCTCGACGGGCGCGTGGTGCCGCTCCGGCCGATGCAGGTCGTCAACGTGCCGGTCGGCCATGTCCACGGCTTCCGCTTCGAGCCCGATACCCAGGGCTGGGTGCTGACGATCGCGGCGGAAATTCTGGACGAGGCACTGCTTGCCTCGGAGGGACTGCGCGGCGCCCTGTCCCGATCGGCCGTGGTGCGCGGTACGCCGCAGATCCGCACCACCATGAAGCAGATCTTCGCCGAGCACGCCGCGCGCGATTTCGGCCGCGCGCACGTGCTGCGTGCACTGTCGGCGGCCATGATCGGGCTGGTGGCCCGCGCGCTCACCAGCGAGAGCGGCGGCAACGGTACGGCGGAAAGCGGGCTGTTCCGCCGCTTCGAGGCGCTGCTGGAACAGCATCATCTGGAACGCTGGAGCGTTGCGGACTATGCAGGCGCGCTGTCGATCACGCCGACCCATCTCAACCGGCTGACGCGGGCAGCGACCGGCGACACCGCCTCGCACCTGATCCTCAACCGGCTGATCCGCGAGGCGCGTCGCAACCTCGTCTACACCAATTTGCCGGTCTCGACGATCGCCTACGCGCTCGGCTTCGAGGATCCCGCCTATTTCAGCCGCGTCTATGCCGCAGCCACGGGCCTGTCGCCGCGCGCCTTTCGCGCCCAGCTCCATGGCGGCGAACCTTGAGGCCATCCCACGTCGATGATCCGGTCCTCGGGTGCGCGCAACAATCGAGACATCGACGTGCGGCGCGCATTTGCGGCCGGTCGTATCCGCGATCGCGCCGGGCTGTCGAGATCCGAACCGGCGCGCCACTTACCTTCGTATAGAGCATCCAACCCTTTGGATACGCGCCGTTTACCTCAGTACAATTGAGCGTGGCATGTGCGCGCCTTAACGTGACTGCATTCGGAATCCTGGCGCTGATAGCAGCAACCTCCCTTAACTGGCGCGGGACGGCCCCCCCTCCGGCCGTCTGCGCCGCCTTTTTCCGCGGGCCATCGGCGACTTCGGCGTTTTCCGGCCGGCACACAGCCCTGGCGGCTGAACCTGCCGGCTTCAATGCGGAACTGGGGATTAGTGCATAATGTCTTCGCTTGAGAAGATTGCGGTCTTCATCGATGGCCCCAATCTCTATGCCGCCACCAAGGCGCTCGGTTTCGATATCGACTACAGGCGCCTGCTCGGCGAATTTCACGGCCGAGGTACGCTGCTGCGAGCCTTCTACTACACGACCGTGAGCGAGGATCAGGAATACTCGTCAATCCGCCCATTGATCGATTGGCTCGACTATAACGGGTACACCGTCGTCACCAAGCTCGCCAAGGAGTTCGTTGACGCCACGACCGGCCGCCGCAAGATGAGGGGCAGCATGGATGTGGAACTCGCCGTGAATGCCATGGAACTCGCCGAGCACGTCAATCAGATCGTGCTGTTCTCGGGCGATGGGGATTTTCGTTCACTGGTGGAAGCCGTGCAACGCCGCGGCGTCCGCGTGACGGTCGTCTCCACGCTTGCGAGCCAGCCTCCCATGGTGGCCGACGAACTGCGCCGGCAGGCCGACGTCTTCATCGATCTGACGGAGCTGAAGCCAAGAGTGGGGCGCGCCCCGGCCGAGCGGCCGGGATCGCGCGAGATGCGCCCGCAACCACCGCAAGCCACCACGCGCGGATCGATCAATCGAGGCGACCAGGTGGAATGATCCTGCGGGACGACCGCCGGATCGTCAGACGTCGAAGAACACCGTCTCCTCCGCCCCCTGCAGATTGATCGTGAAGGAGTACACGACCTTGCCGGCGCGCTCACCGCGCGTGGCGATCAGCGTCGCGCGCCGCACCGGCGGCTCGACCAGGTTGAGCACGGGGTCGGCGGCGTTCGCGGCTTCTTCGTCGGAGAAATAGAGTCGCGTATTGAGACCGATGTTGATGCCGCGCGCGACGATCCAGATATTGACGTACGGCGCGCATCTGCGGCCTGCCTTGTCCGTGATCGCGCCCGGCTTGATGGTCTCGAACGTCACCAACCCGCTCTCGAAATCGGAGCCGGCGCGGCCCCAGCCGCGAAACTCCTCGTCCACCGCGCCGGCCGGGCGATCGGCTGGATGGTTATAGCGGCCGGTTGCGTTGGCCTGCCAGATTTCGAGCAGCACATCGCGCAGCGGCGTGCCGCTGCCGTCGAGCACCTTGCCCTCCAGCGTGATGCGCTCGCCTGGCGTGTTCGGCGTCACCAGCACGTTAGAAAAGTTCTTCTCAAAAATGTCGAAGCCGGCCATGGCCGGGATCAGGCCGATATGAACGTAGGGCCCGGCGGTCTGCGAGGCGGTTTCCTTGAGATAGTCGAGCGGCTGCGGCATTGGCTCAATTCCCCGCGGTGCGATTTTCGAAATAGGTGGAACGCTGGCCGCGCAGCACGATGTCGAAACGGTAGGCGAGCGAGTCGAACGGCGTCGAGGCGTTGAGGTCGAGCGGCGCCACGAGGCGGTCGAGCGCGTCCTTGTCCGGGATCGTCGTCAGGATCGGACAGACCGGGATCAGGGGATCGCCCTCGAAATACATCTGGGTGATCAGCCGCTGCGCAAAGCCCGAGCCGAACACCGAGAAGTGGATGTGGGCGGGACGCCAGCTGTTGACGAAGTTGCGCCAGGGATAGGGGCCCGGCTTCACGGTGCGGAAATAATAGTAGCCGGTGTCGTCGCTCAGCGCGCGGCCGCAGCCGCCGAAATTCGGATCGATCGGGGCGAGATAGGTGTCCTTCTTGTGCCGGTAGCGGCCGCCGGCATTGGCCTGCCAGAACTCGACCAGCGTGCTCGGCACGCCGCGGCCGGTCTCGTCCAGCACGCGGCCATGGACGATGATGCGCTCGCCGACGGGATCGCCGTCCTTGGCGTAGTTGCGGATCAGATCGTTGTCGAGCGGGCCGAGATCGTTGTGGCCGAACACCGGACCCGTGATCTCCGAGACCGAGTTCTCGATCGACAGCAGCGGCTGGCGCGGCGAGCGCAGCACCGAGGATTTGTAGCCGGGCGCATGCGCCGGCGGATGGATCGAATGGTCGCGCTGGAAGAAGCCGCCGTCGCGCGGCGTGAACGGCTCGGGTCGGTTGAGGCGGGGATCCTGCAAGGCTGGCGCCTGGACGTTCATCGGCGTTGTCTCTCCCTGTGGCGCCCGGGTCCGGGGGGGCGCGGCTTATCGGGAGATCATGGGACGATCTATTCTCAAGATAAATAGATCGATTATAATGAATTACATGAAGGAAATCGATCATTTGGCGCTCGACGGCCACGCCCTCGAACTGTTCCTTGCCGTGCTGGAGGAAGGTTCGGTCACGGCGGCAGCGACGCGGCTTGGTCTGACGCAATCGGCGGTCAGTCACGGGCTGAACAAGTTGCGGCGGATCGCGGGCGATCCGCTGTTTGCCAAATCCGGCCGCGGCATCGTCGCCACCGCCCATGCCCAGGCATTGGCTACGAAAGCGCGGGCGTTGATCGACGAGATGCGCAGCTTTGCCGGCGGCGTCACCTTCGAGCCGGCGCGCGCGCAGCTTTCGCTGACGATCGCCGCCAACGACTTCCAGCGCGATCTGCTGTTGCCGCGGTTCTTCGATCATGTCGCGGGACAGGTCAGGAGCCTGAACCTGCGCGTGATCCCCTCGCAGTCGCCGTCGCCCGCGATGCTGCGCGAAAACCGCTGCGATCTCCTGGTCACGCCGCTGCCGCCATCCGGCGTGGACATCGTGCAGAAGCGGCTGCTCAGCGACCATTACGTCTGCTACTTCGATCCCAAGGCGCGCACCGCGCCGGCCGGCCGCAGCGCCTATCTCGCGGCACGCCACATCACGGTGGTCTATACCGACAATGAGCGGCTCGACTTCGACCGCCGGCTGGCGGCGAACGGCTTTCTTCGTGACATCGCCATCTCCGTGCCGAGCTTTTCCGGCGTGCCGTCCTTCCTGCGCGGCTCGCAGATGCTGGCGAGCATGCCGAGCCTGCTCGCCTCCGGTGTGATGCGCGGTTTCGCGCATGTACCGATTCCGCTAGCGTCGCGGACAAAGACGCTGGCCGAGCTGCCGATGTTCATGGTCTGGCATCAGCGTTACCACAAAGATCCGGCCCATCGCTGGATCCGCGGCCAGCTCGAAACCGTGGCGGCAACGGCGGCCGGAGACTGAGCCTCGGTTACGGTTTCAGGGAAGTCTGCCCTTCGCCAAACCCACTGGTTGCGCGAGGGCCGCCACGCTAGAATTGTCCCATGACAGTGACCGATATTGCGAGCCGGACCTACAATCATAGCTGGCGGCTGGACCCCATCATCCGCAGCCTGCTGGATACCGACTTCTACAAGCTATTGATGTTGCAGATGATTCGGGAGGACTATCCGAATCAGCAGGTGACCTTCTCGGTCATCAATCGCTCGCGCCATGTGCGGCTGGCCGAGATCATCGACGAGGGCGAGCTGCGCGCCCAGCTCGACCACGCCCGCACCATCCGCTTCGCCAAGAAAGAGCTGATCTGGCTTGCCGGTAACACCTTCTACGGCAAGACCCACATGTTCTCGGCGGACTTCATCCGCTGGCTGGCCGAATTCCGGCTGCCCGAATACGAGCTGCGCAAGGTCGAGGGCCAGTACGAGCTGCATTTCCACGGCCCCTGGACCCACACCACGATGTGGGAAATTCCGGCGCTCGCCATCCTCAACGAGTTGCGGTCGCGTGCCGCGATGAAGGGCCGCGGCCGCTTCGAGCTCGACGTGCTCTATGCCCGCGCCAAGGCCAAGCTGTGGACCAAGGTCGAGCGGCTGCGCCAGCTCGAGAATTTGCGGCTCTCCGACTTCGGCACCCGCCGCCGCCACGGCTTCCTCTGGCAGCGCTGGTGCGTCGAGGCGGTGAAGGAAGGCCTGGGCCCGTCCTTCATCGGCACCTCCAACGTGCTGCTGGCGATGGACAATGATCTCGAAGCCATCGGCACCAATGCGCATGAGCTGCCGATGGTCGCGGCTGCGCTTGCCAAGGACGACGAGGAGTTGCGCTGGGCGCCCTATCGCATTCTCGACCAGTGGCGCCAGACCTATGGCGGCAATCTCCTGATCGCGCTGCCCGACGCCTTCGGCACCAAATCCTTCCTGCGCGATGCGCCGGAATGGGTCGCCGACTGGACCGGCTTCCGCCCCGACAGCGCGCCACCGATCCAGGCCGGCGAGGAGATCATCGCCTGGTGGGAAAAGAAGGGCCGCAACCCCAAGGACAAGCTGCTCGTCTTCTCCGATGCGATGGATGTCGGCTCGATCGAGGAGACCTATCACCACTTCTCCGGTCGCTCGCGGCTCTCTTTCGGCTGGGGCACCAACCTCACCAATGATTTCGTCGGCTGTCCGCCGGACGGCTCGTTCAATCTCGATCCCATCTCGCTGGTCTGCAAGGTGTCGTCGGTTGACGGCCACCCGGCCGTCAAGCTCTCGGACAATCCGGAGAAGGCGACCGGCATGCCCTCCGAGATCGAACGCTATTTGCGCGTGTTCGGCGACGCTGGCCGCGTGCGCAAGCCGGTGCTGGTCTAGCGCCGGACCAAACTCTCTCGATCAGGTAAACCGCGCAGGACGAATGCGAGGCATTGGTTCGCCACGACCGCATCGGTTCCGGTTCGTCGGCATTTGCAACGATCTGCGGGCATCCGCTTCACGACGCTTTCACCCTGCAGTGCAGTCGCCTGCGTCTTTGGGGTCGAGTTAAGCAACTTTCCCCTCTACTTGGCGTTGCAGGCGCGACGCTCCGGTGGGGTCGTTGATCGATTTGGGGAATGCAGGGTGTTTCGCAGAACAGCGACGTCGACGAAGGGGCGTAGTTTCCTTCACGTCATCAAACTTGTCTCGCCATTCGTGATGGTCGTCGTGCTCCAGGCAACGATCGCGGGATTCAGCCTCGAGGTGATGTCATCGGTCCGCGCCTATGTCGCGGGCGAAGCGATGTGGTCGCGGTCACAGAAGAACGCTGTCTATTTCCTCAATCTCTATCTGCATTCAGGCGAACCGGGCCAGTTCACCCACTACCAGGCGTCCCTTGCCGTTCCCATCGGCGATGAGTTCGCGCGCTGGGCCCTCGAGCGCGATCCGGTCGACGTCGAGGCCGCCCGCGTCGGGTTTCTGCAAGGCGGCAACCATCCCGATGACGTTC
The DNA here is from genome assembly GCF_040547725.1 of Bradyrhizobium sp. LA2.1. Lineage (NCBI taxonomy): Bacteria > Pseudomonadati > Pseudomonadota > Alphaproteobacteria > Hyphomicrobiales > Nitrobacteraceae > Bradyrhizobium > Bradyrhizobium sp. LA2.1. Next base: position 32,792 of record NZ_JBEPQI010000029.1, on the reverse strand, counting down.
CGGGATTGATCTGGCTGTTCCGCTATTTCAACCGCGTCAGCTTCCTCCAGGAAGCGATTCACGAGTGGGCGGCCACCGATCCCATGCTGCTGGAGCTCAGCGTGTTCGGCGAGGTGATCCGGTCCGAGCTGGTGCACGGACCCATTGAGGACCGCGACCGCCTGCGGCTGCTGTCGTCGCGGCTCTCGGAGCTCAACACGCAGTTCACGGTGCATGCAAAGCGGTTCTCGACCGTCCTCGGCGAAGGCTCGCGCGCCATCAAGGTAACGCTGACGTGCATCAACATCGTGGCGGCCGCGACACTGATCCTGCTCCTGATCTGGCACACGCGGCGCTTGATGCTGCAACGACAGGCGTTCGAGGATGCGTTGCATGCCGAGAAGGAGCGCCTGGCATGGCAGGCATCGCACGACTGGTTGACCGGCCTGTCCAACCGCCGCGCCTTCGAGGCGCGCCTGCAAAGCATGCTGGACACCACCGCGGCGGGCTCGCTTGGCCTGATCCTGCTCGACCTCGACCAGTTCAAGAGCGTCAACGACACCTGCGGCCACCTCGCCGGCGACCGCCTGCTCTGCCAGGTCTCGCGCCTGCTGCAACAGGACCGGGGGCCGCATGATCTGGTGGCCCGGCTCGGCGGCGACGAATTCGGCTTGATCCTGCCGCAATGCTCGCCCTCGACCACCGTCGATATCGCCGAACGCCTGCGCAGATCGCTCGAGCTGTTCACCTTCGCCTGGGATGATCGTTGCTTTGCGGTGACCGCCAGCATCGGCGTCGCCTGTATCGCGGACGGCAACACCACGCTTGAGGACGCCATGCGGCGCGCGGATGCCGCCTGCTACCGCGCCAAGGAAAAGGGGCGCAACCGGGTACAGGTCGACAACGGCAGACCGGACGTCGTCGTCGTTGCAACCCGTCCGCGCGAGGCCGTCGCAGCGCGAGGTTGAGAGGCGCCGGCGCCCTCTCAACCCCGGCATCCGATTGCAGACATCGTCCAACGGCATCGCAGCGGCGCGGCTATGTGACGCCGCGGCCACATTGCTCCCGAAAAAACTGCGTCTTTCGCTTTCGGCCACACCGCCTTGCGCGCTGATCCACGATGGCCGGAACCTCCCCCGCTAAGCATGGCACCAGCCAACGTTGCGGCCCGAATCCCGCCCGGACCGTGCCGAAAGAGGAGTTTGCAGGTGCCCTGGAATGGTTTGTTGCCCCCGCCCCAGATCCGTCGCGCGAAGACGTGTCGGCGACATGCGTTTCTCTTGAGCACCGCGATCGGCGCCGTTGCCGCAGGTAGCACGCTGCCGTGGCTCGCGACGCCGGCAGAGGCGGCCTGTGTGGTGACTGGAAGCGGCGCGCAGGCAGCGCTTCAGTCGGGCGATTCAATCACCTGCACCGGAGCGGGCAACACCCAGGTCAAGACGGCGCCCGTGGTCAGCGGTGTCACCGTCAACATTGGCGACGGCACCGCGACCTCTCTGAATGACCCCACGTTTGCCAGCATTGTCTTCCAAGCGGCATCCAATAGCGCGATCAGGGTTTTCGACAACGCGTCGATCATGTCTACCACCAACGACGGCATCGACGTGACGGGCGGAAGCAACAATACCATAACGATCGATGCGGGGGCTGTGGTTGGGTCGACAGCCTTCCCGTCGGCGGGCCTCGCTCTGGCCAATTCGAGCAACAACGTCGTCAATATCTCCGGTACGGTTGGAAGCGTCGCTCTCGGAGCCATCGGGATCAGCATCGGCGCCGGAGCCGCGAGCAACCAGGTGAACATCCTGTCGAGCGGCTTTGTGAAGTCCGGCAACGTCGCCGCCATCGATCTCAGCGGCGCGGCCGACGGCAACGTCATCAACAACGCGGGCACGATTTCGAGCGCCTCGGGTACGGCCATCATCGGCTCGAACAATCAGGACACCGTCATCAACGTCGGCACGATCCAGACCAGCGCCAGCACGGCCGTCGATCTCAAGGACGGCAACGACGTCTTCGAGCTGCGTGCCGGATCGAACGTCATGGGATATGTCAAAGCCGGCAACGGAACGGACACGCTGCGCTTGGGCGGGACGGCAAACAATACGTTCGACCTCGCCACATTCGGCTTCTCCAGCCAATTCCAGGAATTCGAGGTGCTGGAAAAGACCGGGAGCTCCAGCTGGACGTTGACGGGCATCACGATGGACGCGACCGCCACCATGAACGTCCAGGCCGGCACTCTCATCGTCAACGGCATGATGGCCAACATCGCGACCACGGTCAGCGGCGGCACGCTCGGCGGCAGCGGCATGATCGGAAGTCTCAACGTGTTGTCGGGCGGCACGGTCGCACCCGGAAATCTCGGCCAACTCGCCGTCAACGGCAATGCGACGTTCAACACTGGCTCGACCTATGCGGTCTCCGTCAATGCCGCCGGACAGTCCGACAAGATTGCCGCCGTGACCGCGACGCTGAACGGCGGCACCGTCGCCGTCACCACGCTTGCGGGCGCCTACAATCCCTCGACGCAATACACGATCCTCAGCACGACGACTGGCGTCATCGGCAGCTTCTCGGGCGTCACTGTCAGCGGATACAATCCGCAGCTCTTCGCTTCCTCCCTCAGCTATGACGGGTTCAGCGTCTTCCTGACGCTCAACTACAACAACGCCGCATTCCTCTCCCTCGCCCAAACGCAAAACCAGAAGGCCGTGGCCGGCGCCTTGAGCGCGTTCGGTCCCAACCTGCCTTTCCTCTCCTCCTTCGCAGGCCAGAGCGACGCCCAACTCCGTTACAGTCTGGACCAGCTTTCGGGTGAAGCCGCCACCGGCGCCCAGCAGGGCGCCTTCCAGTTCACGAGCCAATTCCTCGGCCTCATGCTTGATCCGTTCGTAGGTGGACGCAGTGGCATGAGCACCGGCGACACGGCATTCGGCTTCAGCCCAGAACGCGCCGCGCTGCCGGACGATATCGCCCTCGCCTACAACAAGGTGCTGGGGACGCCGGCCGTGAAAGCGCCGACCTTTGCTGAGCGCTGGACGGCCTGGAGCACGGCGTTCGGCGGCACCAACCGCACCAGCGGCGACCCCGTCGTGATCGGCAGTCACGACCTCGGCGCGCGCGCCGGCGGCGTCGCGGCCGGCGCCGATTATCATTTCGGCCGCGATGCGCTGGTCGGTTTCGCACTGTCGGGCGGCGGCACCAAATGGGACCTCGCGCAGGCGATCGGCGGCGGCAAGAGCGATGCAATCCAGGCCGGCGTCTACACCGCCGTGCGTACGGGGCCGGCCTATTTCGCCGCCTCTCTCGCCGTGGCCAATCATTGGATGTCGACGGACCGGCTCGCTCCGTTCGGCAACCAGCTCACCGCCAAATTCGACGCGCAAACCGTCGGAGGCCGCATCGAGGGCGGCTATCGCTTCGCCACGCCGATTGGCGGCTTCACGCCATACGTGGCGGCGCAGGCGCAGGCTTTTCGCACACCGACCTATACCGAGGCCGATCTGGCCGGCAGCGGCTTTGGCCTGACCTATCAGGGACGCACGGCCTCCGACACACGGAGCGAGCTCGGCGCGCGCTTCGATCGCGCGACGCTGGTCACGCCGAACTCGGTCCTCACGTTGCGCGGCCGCGCGGCCTGGGCCCATGATTGGGTGAGCGACCCGGCGCTCGTCGCCGCATTCCAGGCGCTGCCCGGCGCGAGCTTCATCGTCAATGGCGCAACGCCGGCAAAGAACACCGCGCTCGCATCTGCCGGTGCCGAGCTGAAGTTTTCGAACGGCGTTGCCCTGTCGGCGAAGTTCGACGGCGAGTTCGCGGCGCGCAGCACCACTTATTCCGGCACCGCGAGCCTGCGATACGCGTGGTAGCCGCTTGGCTTCCTCAAGGCGACCGCGCGCCGACCGGCACGATCCCGAGGCCGGCGAGATGCGTATCGACGAATTGCTCGACCTGCTGGCGCAGCATCTGGGGCGGCACCGCCACCATGCGCTCCTCGAGGCCGAGCGAGATGATTCCGTGCACGGCGGAAAACAGCGTGCGCGACAGCAGCGCGATCCGCACGTCGTCCGCATCCGGTAGCAGCCGCACCAGGGGTGGATGCATCAACGCGAACGCGTCCATCACCATCTGAAGGATGTCGTCGGGATAAGGACGGTCGTCCTCCATCCGATGCTCGAACAACGAGCGCAGCAGGTTTGCGTGCTCGGCGAAAAATTCGAGATAGGTCGCGGCCAGCCCGTAGAGCTGGCGAACGGGATCTTCCCCCGGGACCTCGCCGAGCCGCACCGTGAGCGCCTGAACCGTCTCCCGATTGACCGTCAGGATCACCCCGTCGAAGTCGCCGAATTCGTTATAGACGCTGCCCACCGAGCAACCGGCGGCCTCCGCAACGTCACGAACTTTCAATGATCTCAGTCCCTTAGCTGAAATAATGCCGCGGGCGATCTCCAGGATCTGGAGCCTCCGCCGATTTTTTTTCTGGTCGCGTGGCGATTCTTTTTGAACATTGTTCATTTTCAAGCTACTCATGTGAACATTGTTCAAATTAACCCGGAGATCTGCAAAATGCAAACCCTCGCTGTTGATATCGTCTCCACCTTCATCGACGACGCCGCGGCTCTCGTGACCGGATTTGGCCGCGCCCTCCTTCGGTTCGCGATGGCGCCGATCGATCGCATCGCAAATGCCTGCGACATTGCCGGCGTGCTCACCGAGCGCCGCGCGACCTTCCGGATGTGGCGGGCGAGCCGCGCCCGTAGCCGTCACGCGGGCCGCCGGTTCAGCCTGCTCGGCCGCCTCTCGCCCTTTCGCCACCTCGCTCATCTCACGTGAGACGCGCGCTCCCGGGACGTTCCGGTCGGCTCGAATGCAAGACCCGGTTGCAAGGAAGGACTTACCATGTCCCGATATTCGCAGCCGATGTCGCGGCCTTTGGCGATGCGGTTCAACATTTCCTCATCGCCCGGCGCGGTATCCGGAAAAGCGCGGCCGGTCCGTCCGAACCACGGCTGCGACCAGATATTTGCGAACCTAACGAGACCATTTGGAGACCAACAGGATCGGAAGGGTCGAGGGGACAGAGCAGGCCGGCGACCGTCGTCATCGAGCCATCGTTCGTCCCGTAAGCTTCCGGTCGTGACGCCTCACCGACAACGTTACAATCTCAGGCTGCCTTCCCAAAACAGGACTTGTCATGATCAGGGAATTGATGTCGTCACGCCGCTTCGCGCCGCTGTTCTGGGCGCAATTTTTCTCGGCGCTCAATGACAACGTGCTCAAGAACGCACTCGTCATCATTCTGCTTTACAGTGCCGCAACCGGTCACGGCGACGCGCTGGTGACGGTCGCCGGCGCCGTCTTCATCTTCCCCTATTTCATCCTGTCGGGGCTCGGCGGCCAGCTCGCCGACAAATACGTCAAATCCGTCGTTGCTCGGCGGCTCAAATTCGCGGAGATCTTTGCGGCGGCCTTTGCCGCCGCCGGCTTCTTCCTGCACTCGGTGCCGCTGCTGTTCACGGCGCTCGCGCTGTTCGGCGTCATCGCCGCCCTGTTCGGTCCCGTGAAATACGCCATGCTGCCGGACCAGCTCGAGCTCGGAGAGCTCGCGACCGGCAACGCGCTGGTCGAAGGCGCCACCTTCATGGCCATCCTGCTCGGCACCGTCGCCGGCGGCCAGTTCGTGGCCGGCTCCGCGCATATGGGCTGGGTCGCATCGGCCGTGGTCGTGCTGGCCTTGCTGTCCTGGGCCTTCGCCTCCCGCATTCCGCAGACGACGCCGTCGGCACCCGACCTGCCTGTCGACGCCAATCCCTGGACCTCGACGCTCAGCCTGCTCAAGACGCTGCACGCCGACCACCGTCTGTGGGACGGCACCGTGATCGTCTCGTGGTTCTGGCTGGTCGGCGCCATCGTGCTGTCGCTGCTGCCTGCGCTGGTCAAGGACGTCGTCGGTGGCACCGAAGGCGTGGTGACGCTGTGCCTCGCGACGTTCGCGATCGGCATCGCCATCGGCTCGCTGTTCGCCGCCAGCCTGAGCCACGTTCGCCCGAACCTCGCGCTGGTGCCGATCGGCGCCATCATCATGGGCTTTGCCGGTCTCGATCTCGCCTGGGCCATCGCCGTGACCACCAAGGGGCAGGACATCGCCGCGGCCGACTTCGCGACCTCGTTCGCCGGGCTGCGCATGCTGATCGACTTCGTCGCCTTCGCGTTCGGCGGCGGCCTGTTCGTCGTTCCCTCCTTCGCTGCCGTGCAAGCCTGGTCGGCACCGTCCGAGCGCGCCCGCATCATCGCCGCCGGCAACGTGCTGCAAGCCGCCTTCATGGTAGCAGGCTCGCTGTTCGTCGCGCTGTTGCAGGCGGGCGGATTGCATGTCGGCTGGATCTTCTTCGGCCTCGGCGTCGCCAGCTTCGGCGCAGTGTGGTTCGTGCTGACCAAGTGGGGCAAGGAAGGCGTCCGCGATTTCGGCGGGCTGCTGTTCCGCGCGCTGTTCCGCACCGAGGTTCGCGGGCTCGAGAACCTGCCGCCTGCCGGCACACGCATGCTGATCGCACCCAACCATGTCAGCCTGATCGACGGCCCGCTGCTGCACGCCGTGCTGCCGATCGACGCGAGCTTCGCGGTCGATACCGGCATCTCCAAGGCCTGGTGGGCCAAGCCGTTCTTGCGCGTGGTCAAGCACTACACCATGGACCCGACCAAGCCGCTGGCCGCGCGCGACCTGATCAAGCTCGTCGCCGCCGGCGAGCCGGTGGTCATTTTCCCTGAGGGACGCATCACCGTCTCCGGCGCGCTGATGAAGGTCTATGACGGCACCGCGATGATCGCGGACAAGGCCGACGCGGTGGTCGTGCCCATTCGCATCGAGGGCGCGCAGCGGTCGCATCTCAGCTATCTCAACGGCAGCCAGATCAAGCGCTCCTGGTTTCCGCGGGTGACGGTCACGATCCTGCCGCCGGTCAAGCTTCCGGTCGATCCGGCGCTGAAGGGCAAGGCACGCCGCAATGCCGCGGGCGCCGCGCTCCAGGACGTGATGATCGACGCCATGGTCAAGAACGCCATGCTCGACCACACCCTGTTCGAAGCACTCGGACATGCCTATCGCGACCGCGATACCGGCAAGGTGATCATCGAGGACGCGCTCGGCACCAAGCTGACCTATCGCAAGCTGATCCTCGGCGCGCAGGTCTTGAGCCGCAAGCTCGAGGCCGGCACCACGGCCGGCGAGAATGTCGGTGTGTTGCTGCCGAATTCCGCGGGTGTCGCCGTCGTCTTCATGGCGCTGCAAAACATCGGCCGGGTCCCGGCGATGCTCAACTTCTCGGCCGGCCCGGTCAACGTCCTCGCCGCCATGAAGGCCGCGCAGGTCAAAACCGTGCTCACGTCAAAGGCCTTCATCGAGAAGGGCAAGCTCGACAAGCTGATGGCCGCGGTCTCCGCAGAGGCGCGCGTCGTCTATCTCGAGGATGTCCGCGCTTCGATCGGTACGGCCGACAAGATCAAGGGCCTGCTCGCAGGCACTGCGCCGCGCGTCGCCCGCCAGGCGAATGATCCGGCCGTCGTGCTGTTCACCTCGGGCTCGGAAGGCACGCCCAAGGGCGTGGTGCTGTCCCACCGCAATATCCTCGCCAACGCCGCGCAGGCGCTGGCCCGGGTCGATGCCAATGCCAATGACAAGGTGTTCAACGTGCTGCCGGTGTTCCACTCCTTCGGGCTCACCGGCGGAATGATGATGCCGCTGCTCGCGGGCATTCCGATCTACATGTACCCCTCGCCGCTGCACTACCGCATCGTGCCGGAGCTGATCTACCAGACCGGCGCCACGATCCTGTTCGGCACCGACACCTTCCTCACCGGCTATGCACGCTCGGCGCATGCCTACGACTTCCGCACCTTGCGCCTGGTGATCGCCGGCGCGGAGGCGGTGAAGGATCGCACACGTCAGGTGTTCATGGAGCGCTATGGCATCCGCATCCTGGAAGGCTACGGCGTCACCGAGACCGCGCCGGTGCTGGCGATGAACACGCCGATGGCCAACCGTCCCGGCACCGTCGGCCGCCTGTCACCGCTGATGGAAAGCCGCCTCGATCCGGTCCCCGGCATCGAGGAAGGTGGACGCCTGTCGGTGCGCGGGCCGAACGTGATGCTCGGTTACCTCAGGGCCGAAAACCCCGGCGTGCTCGAACCGCTCGCCGAGGGCTGGCACGACACCGGCGACATCGTGGCGATCGACGCGGCCGGCTTCATCACCATCAAGGGACGCGCCAAGCGCTTCGCCAAGATCGCAGGCGAAATGGTCTCGCTGTCGGCGGTCGAGAGCATCGCGACGGCGCTATGGCCGCAGGCCGCCTCGGTCGCCGTGTCGATCCCCGACCAGCGCAAGGGCGAGCGCATCGTGCTGCTGACGACGGAGAAGACCGCCGAGCGCAGCGCGATGCAGGGCCAGGCCAAGGCAATCGGCGCGTCCGAGCTGACCGTACCCGCGGCGATCATGGTGGTCGACAAGGTGCCGTTGCTCGGCACCGGCAAGACCGACTATGTCACGGCAACGACGATGGCCCGCGAGCAGGCGTCCTCGCCGGAGCGCGAGGTTGCGTGAGATCCAGCCCACGCCCGTCGCTCCGGCGGAAGCCCGGTGCGACGGCGTGGTCCTGCTTCACGGCATCGGCGTCGGTGCCTGGACGCTGAAGAGGCTGGATCGAGCGTTGCAGCGTCACGGCTTCGCCACGCTCAATCTCGGCTATCCCAGCCGCAAGAAGCCGCTCGAGGAGCTTGCGGAAGACATCCACGCGCCGGTCGCCGCGTTTGCAGAGCAATGCGACGGCGCTATCCACTTCGTCGCCCATTCCATGGGCGGGCTACTCGCCCGGGTTTACATCGCGAGATATCGTCCGGTGCGGCTCGGCCGTGTCGTGATGCTGGGCACGCCCAACGGCGGCAGCGAAGTCGCCGATCTCCTGAAGGACCTTTCGCTCTACCGCGCTGTTTTCGGTCCGGCCGGCTCGCAGCTTTCGACAGCCCAGCCCCCTGTGCTCGCCGCCCTGCCGTCGCCCGATTATGCGATCGGCGTCATCGCGGGATGCCGCACCATCGCGCCAATCGCCTCGGCCTTTGTCCTGCCGCGGCCCAATGACGGACGCGTTTCCGTCGAAAGCGCGAAATTGGTCGACATGGCCGACCACATCGTCGTCAAGGCATCGCACACCGGACTTCCACGAAATGCCGTCGCGATCGAGCAGACGATCGCGTTTCTGCACGAAGGCCGCTTCAATCCGATCACTTGAGCAGGAGATAGCGAACCGGGTTGTCGTCGCACTGCCCCGCGCCGCACTCCAGCACGGTGGACAAGAGATTGGCGGCGACCAGCAACGCAAAGATCGCGAAGACCGTGTTCGATGCCGCACCGTTCAAAGGCGCGTCCCCGTCTCGCTTGCCGGTCACATCCTTCAGGATGAAGACGAGCGCGACATAACAGACGATCCCGATCGCCGCGATCAGCGCCCAGGTGTAGAAATGCAGCCCGAACAGCGCCGAGCCGTATCCGGGATCGCCGGGCGCAAGATGCAGCGATACCTGCCGCATCGAGATGAAGCCGGTGACGAGGCTGGCCACGAGGATCATCGCGTAATGAGACCCGCGTTCGCCGAGGCGCAGGTTGAACAGGAACCCCATGCCGACCGCGATGAACCCGGCCCTTTGCAACAGGCAAAGCGGGCAAGGCAGCTCGCCGAGCGCAAGCTGATAGGCGAACGCCACCGTCAGGATCAACGAGATCCCGAGCAGCCCAAGCATGTTCAGGACCGCGCCGACCGGCCGTTGCTCGCTCAGCTCTGCAGGGCTCATCTCGACACCGTCAGAACGAGAATTTGAGCGGATCGGTCGCGTGGTGGAAGAACCATGCGACCGTAACCACGATTGTTGCGCTCCAGAGCGCATAGCTCAGTCCCGCACGCGAACGCCAGGCACTCGCGCAGCCCGCGAGCGCCAGCAGGAAAGGCAGAAACATGTACATGAGCGCGGCCTCCCTAAGCGATTCGCGCTGTGCGCGAACGGCCCAAGAAATACGTCAGCCGCGCATGCCTCTCAAGAGCCGGCTTCGCTGCGCCGCTCCTGCGCATAACGCACCAGCGCCGCGAAGCGATAGATGCCGTGCACGAACTTGCCATAGGGCATGGTGATGAACAGCGCGAACACTGCGCCGAGATGCAGGGCCAATAGCGGTCCCATGGCAGCGGTCTCGCGCAGGACAAGCAGCGTCATGCCGGTGAAGCCGGTCAGAAACAGCATGGCGATGAAGCCGACGTCCATGCCGTAGCGCTGCTCGTCGAGCAGTTCCGGTGCACGCCGCGTTTTCGCAACGAACAGGCCGATCGGACCGACGATGAGGCCGATGCCGCCGAGCGTACCGAGCACGACCGGCAGGTCCCACCAGGGATACGGCGCCTCGCGGGACAGGAGATAGTGATACAGCGTGGCCACCGAGGTCGCGGCGAAGCACAGCAGAAAACCGTAGAACGTCAGGTGGTGGAAAAGCTTGCGCCGGTCGGTCGGCTTGTCGTCCTCGTTGTAGCAGCCGACGCCACCGCCGTGGAGATAGCGCAGTTCGCCGGCATCGCGGATCGCCTGGAAAATCGAGCCGCCGTCGGCGCGACCGCCAATGGGGGCGCCGATGTCGCGCCAGAAGGCACGCACGCTCATGACCAGCGCGAGGATCGCGTAGAGGAAGGCGGCGCTGAACAATGCGGCCATCGCGTTGTGCGGCATCAGCTTGTAGAAGGCACCAGGGCCGGTGTGCACACCGAACAGCACACTGCGGTCGTTCAAGGCCGCGAAACCGAGGATGAAGGCGGCCATGCTGAGCGCGGCGATGACGCTGATGACGAGCCCGTTGCGGGCGAAGGCACCGGACAACGCCTGCGGCCACGCATAGGCCGCATAGGACTCGGCACGCGCGACCGCAAGCGTCTGCGGGACGTTGACGTTGAACTCGTGCGGCGGCGAGAACTGGCAATCGACGTAGCAGGCGCCGCAGGAATGGCAGAGGTTTGCGAGATAGTTGAGATCTCCGTCGGAGAAGGCGCGCCGCATCTCCATGGCGGGAAATACCGCGCAAAGACCCTCGCAGTAGCGGCAGGAATTACAGACCGTCATCAGACGGTCGGCTTCGTCCAGAATTCTAGTTCCGTGCATGTTTCGCCGCTTCCCGTCCCGCGATCCGCCCGAACACGCTGCCGATGGTCATGCCCATGCCGGCCGCATAGCCCTTGCCGAGCACGTTGCCGGCCATGATCTCGCCGGCCGCGAACATGTTGGCGGACGGCTTGCCGTCAGCCATCAGCATCCTCGCCTCCTTGTTCACGCGCGTGCCGAGATAGGTGAAGGTGATGCCGGGCCGCACCGGATAGGCGAGATAAGGCGGCGTCTCGATTTTGCGTGCCCAATGCGTCTTCGGCGGCGTGATACCTTCAGTCACGCAGTCGTCCAGAATGGTGTGATCGAAGGTGCCGGGCCGCACGGCCGCGTTGAACTCGGTGACGGTCTTCTCCAGCGCAGCCGGATCGAGCTCGAGCTTGCCGGCCAGCTCGGCGACGGTCTGCCCGGCGATCGGCGGGAACAGCGTCGGCATGAAGCTGGTGACGACGGTGGAATCGAAGATGATGTAGGCGATCTGGTCGGGCTGCGCCGCGACCAGCCGGCCCCAGATCGCATAGCGCTTCGGCCAGATGTCCTCACCCTCGTCGTAGAATCGCTGGGCATGCTTGTTGACGACGATGCCGAACACGACGGAGTCGTGGCGGGTGATGATGCCGCCGTCGAATTTCGGCGCACGGGCGTCGATTGCGACCGCATGGCACTGGGTGGGATCGCCGACCTCCTGCACGCCCTTGTCGAGCAGCATCTTCAGGATCGATCCGCGATTATAGGGCGTGCCGCGGATCAGGAAATTGTCCGCGGCTTCGCCCCAATATTGCTTCAGCCATTCGATGTTGGCCTCGAACCCGCCGGCAGCGGCGACCAGCGACGTCGCGCGGATCTCGGTCTCGCCCTTGATCGGCCGCTTGAGGCGCGCGGCGAGGAACATGCCGTCCTCGATCACGAGATCGGTGACCTCGGCGTCGTACTCGACATCGACGCCGAGCCGCTCGGCGGTCAGATAGAGCGCGTTCAGCATCGCGCGGCCGCCGCCGAGAAAGAAGGAGTTGGTACGGCCGAGGCTCAGCGTGCCGCCGAGCGAGGGTTGCCAGCGCACGCCCTGCTCCACGATCCAGTTCAGGATATCCTTGGACTCCCGGATCATGTGCCGGGCGAGCACCTCGTCGGTCTGGCCGCCCGTCACCAGCAGCAGATCTTGCCAGAATTCCTCTTCGGTGTAGGGACCGGTCAGGATCTCAGTCGCCGCATCATGGGCGCAGCGCATGTTGCGGGTGTGGCGGGTGTTGCCGCCGCGATAGAATTTTGGCGCGCCCTCCAGCACCAGCACCGAGGCACCGCCGCGGCGCGCCGAGATCGCCGCGCACAGTGCCGCATTGCCGCCGCCGATCACCAGCACGTCGTATTTGCTGCTCATCCCGTCTGCCCGATGCGACGAAGTTAGAGACATTCTGCCGCCGAGGACCCCGATCGACCCACGGCAGCCATTGCGTACGTTTGTATACAAAGATATACATCGGCGCTGCAAGTGCCATCTCTGCATGGGCAGGATGCGCCGTGAGGGAACATGGCCAGGCGCGTGGCAAAGTCAGGCGGATCGATCACACGCGGCGGCGGCGTGGCACTGGGCGAAGCCGTGTTCCGCTCGCTGTGCGAGGCGCTTCAGGCCGGCAGTTACCGCGCCGGCGACCGGCTGCGCGAGGAAGAGGTCGCGCAGCGGCTCAAGGTCAGCCGCACGCCGGTCCGGGAGGCGCTTGGCCGTCTCGCGGCCCGCGGCTTCGTCGAGCCCGCCGGCGGCCGCGGGCTGATCGTGCGCGACCTCGACATTTCCGAGGTGCTCGAGCTCTACGCTATGCGCGAGATCATGGAAGGTGCTGCAGCGCGCCTGGCCGCCGAGCACGCCTCAGCGCCCGAAGTCCACGCGCTCAGGGATATCGAGCAGGCCTTTATCGAGGCGTCGGCGTCAGACGCTGCCGAGATGGCGCGGCTCAACCGCGCCTTCCACGAAGCCATCTGCCGCGCCGCGCGCAACCGCTATCTCGACAACGCCTCGCGCGAATTGCAGGACTGGATCGCGCTGCTGGGCCCGACCACCTTCACGGTGACGGGCCGTCCCTCGACCAGCCACGGCGAGCACCAGGCCATCATCGACGCCATCGCCGCGCGCGACGGCGACAAAGCCGAGCAGCTTGCGAGGGCGCATATCCGCGAGGCATTGCGCTGCCGGCTCAAGTTGCTGCAGAAGCAGTAGCGCGCGGCGCTCACGCGACCACATCCGCGACGACCGCTTTCAGGACATCCCGCACGTCGCCCGGCTTCAGCCGAACCTGCAAGCCGCGCTGGCCGCCGTTGAGATAGACCTGATCATGCGCGAGCGCGGTCTGCTCGATCACGGTGCGCACAGGTTTGCGCTGCCCGAACGGGCTGATGCCACCGACCTTGTAGCCGGTGACGCGCTCGGCCTCGGGCGGCTTCATCATCTGCGCCGACTTGCCGCTCGCGGCAGCGGCGAGCTTTTTCATGGAGACTTCCTGGTCGGACGGGACGACGACGCAGATCGGCTTGCCGTCCACAAGCGCCATCAGCGTCTTCAGCACGCGCGCGGGGTCCTCACCAAGCGCAGCGGCGGCCTGCAGGCCGATGCTCTCGGCGTCGGGATCGTAGTCGTAGCTATGGACGGTGAAGGCGAGGCCGGCGGCCGTGAGCGCGCGCGTCGCGGGGGTGACTTTGGACATGCGCCAAGTTTACCACCGGAGCGAAGCCGTGGCGATGTCGGGTATATACCCGCCACACATTCGGTGTCGTCCCCCGCGAACGCGGGGACCCATAACCACAGGGAGAAGTTTGGCGGAGGCTCATGGTCCGGGATCGCGACCGTCCGCAATCGATGGATCACGCGGTATGGATCCCCGCGTTCGCGGGGACGACAGCGGTGGGTTGGCGAGACCGTGCTGCCAAACGGCGAATCGCCTACTCCGCCGCGTCCCGCATCTCCGCACGCTCGGCCCTGGCCGCGCAGAACTTGAACTCCGGGATCTTGCCGAAGGGATCAAGCGCCGGGTTGGTCAACAGGTTGGCCGCCGCCTCCGCGTAGCAGAACGGCATGAACACCATGTTCTCCGGCACGTCGCGATCGGAGCGGACCTTGACCTCGACTGCACCGCGGCGGGTCTCCAGCCGGATGAAATCGCCTGGCGCCAACTTCTTCCGGTGCATGTCCTTCGGCGACATGAACGCGACCGCTTCCGGCTCGATCTGGTCGAGCACCTGCGCGCGGCGGGTCATCGAGCCGGTGTGCCAATGCTCGAGCACGCGGCCGGTCGAGAGCACCATCGGATATTCGGCGTCGGGCAGCTCATCCGGCGGGATGACCTTGGCCGGCACGATCTTGCCGCGGCCGCTCGCGGTCGGGAAGCCCGTGGTGAAGATGATCTCGTTGCCGGGCTTGTTCGGATCGTCGGCCGGATAGGTCACGGCACCTTCGCGCACCAGCCGCTCCCAGCTGATGTTCTTGAGCGAGGGCATCAACTCCGCCATCTCGGTGTAGACGTCGCCGGGGCCGGAATAATTCCAGGGCAGGCCCATCCGCTTGCCGATCTCCTGGATGATCCAGAGATCCTGCCGCGCATCGCCCGGCGGCTTGATCACCTGGCGCGCGAGCTGCACGCGGCGATCGGTGTTGGTGAACGAGCCGTCCTTTTCGGCAAAGGCCGAGGCCGGCAGGATGACGTCGGCATGGAACGCGGTCTCGGTGACGAAGAGATCCTGCACGACGAGATGATCGAGCATGGCGAGCGCCTGGCGCGCATGCTGGAGATCGGGATCGGACATCGCGGGATTCTCGCCCTCGATATACATGCCCGTGATCTCGCCGGCATGGATCGCGTTCATGATCTCGACCACGGTCAGGCCGCGGACGGGATCGAGATCCTGCTGCCACAGTTTTTCGAAATTGCCGCGCAGATCGTCGCGGCTGACCGGCTGATAATCCGGCAGGAACATCGGAATCAGGCCGGCGTCGGAGGCGCCCTGCACGTTGTTCTGGCCGCGCAGCGGATGCAGGCCGGTGCCGGGACGGCCGACCTGGCCGGTGATCAGCGCCAGCGCAATCAGGCAGCGCGCATTGTCGGTGCCGTGGACGTGCTGGCTGATGCCCATGCCCCAGAAGATGATCGACGACTTTGCCCGCGCATAGGTGCGCGCAACCTCGCGCAGCGTTTGCGCCGGGATGCCGCAGATCGCCTCCATCTTCTCCGGCGTGAACTCCTTGATCTTCTCCTTGAGGTCCTCAAACCCTTCGGTGTAGCCGGCGATATACTGGTCGTCGGTCAGGCCTTCGGTGATGATCGTGTTGATCATCGCATTCAGCATGGCGACGTCCGAGCCCGGCTTGAATTGCAGATGCTTGGTCGCGTGGCGCGACAGCGTCTGCCGGCGCGGGTCCATCACGAACAGCTTGGCGCCATTCTGCTTGACCGCGTTCTTGATGAAGGTCGCGGCGACCGGATGGTTCACGGTCGGATTGGCGCCGATCACGATGATGACTTCGGCATCCATCGCAGCCGAGAACGGCGCCGACACCGCGCCCGAGCTCAGGCCTTCGAACAGCGCCGCGACCGACGAGGCGTGGCAGAGCCGCGTGCAGTGGTCGACATTGTTCGAGCCAAAGCCGGTGCGCACCAGCTTCTGGAACAGATAGGCCTCTTCATTCGAACCCTTGGCCGAGCCGAAGCCGGCCAGCGCCTTCACGCCCTTCTCATCGCGGATCTTGACGAGGCCCTTGGCCGCGATGTCGAGCGCTTCTTCCCAGCTCGCTTCGCGGAAATGCGTGAAGGGATTGGCCGGGTCGACCTGGTCGTTGGAATCCTTCTTCGCATTCGGCAGCCGCACCAGCGGCTTGGTCAGACGATGCGGGTGGTGGATGTAGTCGAAGCCGAAGCGGCCCTTGACGCAAAGACGATTGTGATTGGCCGGGCCGTCGCGGCCTTCCGCATAGATTACCTTGTCGTCCTTGACCTCGTAGGTCACCTGGCAGCCGACGCCGCAGAACGGGCAGAGCGAATCCACCTTCTTGTCGGCGTAGACGACACGGGTCTGCTTCTCATCCAGCATGACGGCCGGCATCAGCGCGCCGGTCGGGCAGGCCTGCACGCACTCGCCGCAGGCGACGCAGGTGGACTCGCCCATGGGATCGTCGAAGTCGAACACGATCTTCGAGCCATGGCTGCGATACGCCATGCCGATGACGTCGTTGACCTGGACCTCGCGGCAGGCGCGCACGCAGAGGCCGCACTGGATGCAGGCATCGAGATTGACGCGCATCGCCGGATGGCTGGCATCGGTCGCCCAGCGCTCGGCTGCGGGGAAGCGGCTCTCGGTGACGCCTGTGGTCTCGGCCCAGTGCCAGAACTTCGAATCCGGATCGTGCGAGGTCTCGCGCGCCGGCTGGTCGGCGACGAGCAGCTCCATCACCATCTT
This sequence comes from Bradyrhizobium sp. LA2.1, assembly GCF_040547725.1. Lineage (NCBI taxonomy): Bacteria > Pseudomonadati > Pseudomonadota > Alphaproteobacteria > Hyphomicrobiales > Nitrobacteraceae > Bradyrhizobium > Bradyrhizobium sp. LA2.1. The sequence continues at coordinate 16,184 of NZ_JBEPQI010000029.1, read as the reverse complement.
CTGCGCCGACACCGCGCGCGCGGATTCGGTCTTCACCTTCATGCCGACCGACGGGGTGCGCTTGCAGGACGCGGCGAGCACGCGCTCGCCCTCGATCTCGACCATGCAGGCGCGGCAATTGCCGTCGGGGCGGTAGTCGGGCGCCGGCGAATAGCACAGATGCGGAATCTCGCGGCCTTGGCGTTTTGCAACTTGCCAGATCGTCTCGCCGGGTTTGGCCTCGACCTGCTTGCCGTCGAGCTCGAACGTAATTTTGGTCATTCGGCCGCGTCCTTGAACTCGTCAGGGAAATATTTGATCACGGTAGACAGCGGATTCGATGCCGCCTGTCCGAGCCCGCAGATCGAGGCATCGCGCATCGCCTGGCTCAATTCTTCCAGAAGTGCGCGGTTCCAGACGGGCTTCTGCATCAGCTGCGCCGCCTTCTGGGTTCCGACACGGCACGGCGTGCACTGGCCGCAGCTCTCGTCCTCGAAGAACTTCATCAGGTTCAGCGCGGCCGCGCGCACGCTGTCCTTTTGCGACAGGATCACGATCGCGGCCGAGCCGATGAAGCAGCCGTATTTCTCCAGCGTGCCGAAATCGAGCGGGATGTCGTCCATGGACGCCGGCAGGATGCCGCCCGACGCGCCGCCCGGCAGGTACGCGTAGAACTGGTGCCCGTCGGCCATGCCGCCGCAATATTCGTCGATCAATTCGCGCACGGTGATGCCGGCGGGTGCCAGCTTCATGCCGGGCTTCTTGACGCGGCCCGAGACCGAGAAGCTGCGCAGGCCGTGACGCTCATGGCGGCCATTGCCCTTCCACCAGTCCGCGCCCTTCTCGACGATGTCGCGCACCCACCACAGCGTCTCGATGTTGTTGATCAACGTCGGCAGGCCGAACAGGCCGACCTGGAACGGATAAGGCGGCTTGTGCCGGGGCAATCCGCGCTTGCCCTCGATGCTTTCGAGCAGCGAGGATTCCTCGCCGCAGATATAGGCGCCGGCGCCGCGGCGCATGTGCAGCGTAGGACCGCCCGGCGGAAGCTTTGCGATCTCGCGCTCGAGGATCTCGCGCGATGCCGGATATTCGTCGCGCAGATAGATGTAGACGTCGGAGGCCTGCACGACATGCGCGCCGAGCAGCATGCCTTCGATGAAGCGATGCGGATCGCTTTCGAGATAGACGCGGTCCTTGAACGTGCCAGGCTCGCCCTCGTCGCCATTGATCGCCATCAGCCGCGGGCCGGGTTCGCCCAGCACCGCGCGCCATTTCCGGCCCGTGGGGAAGCCGGCGCCGCCGAGGCCGCGCAGCGAGGCGTCGTCGAGCGCCTTCAGCAGATCGTCCTTCGGCAATTCGCCCGAGCGCACGCGATTGAGCAGCTTGTAGCCGCCGCCGGCGACATAGGCGTCGTAGTCAACGTACTCAGGCAGATGCGCGTGGGTGTCGCCGCCCTTCGCCGCCGCCATCACATTGGCCACGGTCGCGTGATCGACGAAGTTGTGACCGACCTCAGCCGCCGGCGCGGTATCGCAGCGGCCGACGCAGGGCGCGCGCACGACGCGGATGCCCGGACCCGATGTGCTCTGCAGGTCGGCGAGCAGCTTCTCGCCGCCCAGCATCGCGCAAGTGAGAGAATCGCAAACGCGGATCGTCAGCGGCGCGATATCGGGCTCGCCCTCCTTCACCACGTCGAAATGCGCGTAGAAGGTCGCGGTCTCGAACACCTCGGCGAAGGCGAGCTTCATCTCGTCGGCGAGCGCGGCGAGATGCGCGGCCGAGATCTGGTGATATTTGTCCTGGATCAGGTGCAGATATTCGATCAGCAGATCGCGCCGCCGCGGCTTGTCGCCGAGCAGCTGCTCGATTTCGTGCGCGGCGGTGGGATCGACCTGCCGCCCCTTGGGCGTGGCCTTGGCTCGCTTCCGCCCCTCGCCCGGATGTTCGAACGGGCGGACCTCGTGCACGTCGTGACTCATCGATGCGTCTCGTATCTCTTCTTTAGAACGAGTCCAACTCTAGCCCCTGGCATACCAGATGCCAAGAGAATTCATGCGTTCCGATAAGCATTTAAGGGGCATGCAGCCGCCCAGCTTCATGCCCCTTCATCGACCCGATTTGTGGCGCGGCCTCACGTCTTGCTCATGCACTCTTCGATGTAGAACCAGCGGTCGTCGCCGGCGAGGCCCTTGGACTTCACGTCGGCGCGGCAAGCCTTGAGCTTCGGCTTGTTGGCCGCCCACTTGGCCTTCATGTCCTTCAGCTTCTGCATGGTGAGCTTGATCTTGCCCGGCTTGGCTTCGGTCGTTGCGGCAGGCGCCGCCGGCGGCGTCGTCTGCGCGGATGCGGCATGAAGGCCAGCGACAAGCAACACGGCCACAAGGCAAATTCGGGTGCGAAGCATTTCAATCCCCCTAAGTCCCACTCTTGATTAAGTCCGACTCTTGATGATGTCTAAAAGGCGAACGCCGCGGGACGCCGATGATCAGCATCCCGCGGCAGTCTCGACGGCGATCAGAAGATCTTGACCGCGCTCTCCAGTGTCTTCCAGACACCCCAAAGCAGGGGCACGCCGACGAAGGCCCAGAACAGCGCCGCCTTGACGTCAAGCCCGCCGAATCCGATGCCGTAGGAGCCGTGCGGCCCCGCGGCAGCGGCGCTGGCGCTCGCCGCTTGCAGCTTGGCGACGTCGGCGTCCTTCATGTGCCACTTCGAATCGACCGGCTTGATCAGGTAGTTGCAGATCAGGCCCGCGATCAGCATCGCGCACAGGATGTACATGGTCGTGTTGTAGAGCTGATCGCGCGGCACGCCCGCCGCGAGCTGGAACTCGCGGATGTAGTTCACCACGACGGGACCGATGATGCCCGCGGTGGACCACGCCGTCAGCAGCCGGCCGTGGATGGCGCCGACGAACTGGGTCCCGAACATGTCGGCAAGGTAGGCCGGCACGGTGGCGAACCCGCCGCCATACATCGACAGGATGATACCGAAGCCGAGCACGAACAGAAGCTTCGAGCCCATCGCCGCAAACGTCGGCGCGAGCGCGTAGAGCACGATGCCGAGGATGAAGAACGTGTAGTAGGTGTTCTTGCGCCCGATCTTGTCCGACAGCGATGCCCAGAAGAAGCGGCCGCCGATGTTGAACAGCGACAGCAATCCGGCGAAGCCCGCGGCGATCGCGGCGATCTGCGCCTTCTGCCCGGCGTCGAGCGCGTTGAAGCCGACTTCAGGCAGGCCGATCAGCTTGCCGGCGAAGATTTCCTGGAGCATCGGCGAGGCCATGCCGATCACGCCGATGCCGGCCGATACGTTCAGGCACAGCACCCACCAGATCAGCCAGAACTGCGGCGTCTTGTGCGCGTCGTTGAGATGGACGTTGCTCTTCGAGATCATCGCGTTGGCCTTGGACGGCGGAGTCCAGCCCTCGGGCTGCCAGCCGGGCGGCGGCAAGCGATAGCGGAACGCGCCGATCATCATGAACACGAAGTAGATGACGCCCATCGCGACGAAGGTCTCCCAGACGCCGACCGAGGTCGGGGTCTTGAAGTAGTTCATCAACAGGTTCGCCAGCGGCGCGCCGATCATTGCGCCGCCGCCGAAGCCCATGATGGCCATGCCGGTCGCCATGCCGCGGCGGTCCGGAAACCACTTCACCAGCGTCGACACCGGCGAGATATAGCCAAGGCCAAGACCGACGCCGCCGATCACGCCCGAGCCCAGCCACAACAGCCAGAGCTGATGGGTGTAGACCCCGATCGCACCGAGGAAGAGACCGCCGCACCAGCACAGCGCCGAGACGAAGCCGGCCTTGCGCGGGCCGACGCGCTCCAGCCAACCGCCCCAAACCGCGGCCGCGATACCGAGCAACACGAAGAACAGCGTGTACATCCACCCCATGCTGGCGACCTTCCAGTCGCAGCTGGTCGTGAACAACTCCTGAAACAGCGACATGTCTGCGCACGCCTTCGGCGCGGTCACTCCGATCGCGCGCGACAGCGGCAGCCAGAACACCGAGAAGCCGTAGGCCATGCCGATGCAGAGATGGATGCACAGCGCAGCCGGCGGCACCAGCCAGCGATTGAAGCCGGCGGTCGCGATGGTTCGCTCGCGATCCAGAAAACCTGCGCCGGCACCCGAAAGTGTTCCAGCGCTCTCGATTGTTGCCATGTAGTCCTCCCCTGCAGTTGCCCTTCTGAGCAAGCCTGCCGCTGCAATCCTGGTCCTCAGCCCGTTGCGGCGCAGCCAACGGTCCCTGCTGCTCCGCACAATCATTCGACGCGCGCCAGGATCGTCACGCGCGTCCGAGTCGTTACCCCCCCCCGAGCGGGGCTCTATGCCGATACACCGTGCAGGCTTCGTGAGCTTGGCCCGTTCATCCGCGTATCGCAGACAAGACTCAACCTCCGCGCCTGCACGGAGGTTGTCAATTGGGGCAGAAGCCACGATTGATGTCGATAGACAAAAGGTAGGTATCAGCAGAGTGACCGTGCACTACGAACGCAGCGCACCATTGGTTTTCTCTATCGATCCATTGATCTTTTCTATCAAGAACACGATGCGCGCCTCGTTGCGCTCGGTGATCTCCACCGTGTCGCCCGTCTCGCGGATCAGGTTCGGAATGTCAATCACCGACAAGGGGTCGGTGCAGTGCACTTCGAGCTGATCGCCCGGCTGTAACGGTTTGAGCGCCTTGCGCGTCTTCAGGGCAGGTAGCGGGCATTTCAACCCGGTGAGATCGAGCGTGGTTCTGGTCATGGGCGCAACATGGCGGGGTGAGGCGACGGCGTCAACGCGAGGCTCAGAGCAAATCCGCATAGGACAAGAAACCCACGCTCTGGCCCGGCTCGACGCGCGTGATATCGTCGCCGAGTTCGATGAGGCCATCGGTCTCGACCAGCGACGACAGCAGGCCTGCGCCTTCGCGCGGAAACTTGACCGCTTCCAACGCACCGTCCTCTCCGCGTCGCAACGAGCTGCGAACATATTCGCGGCGGCCGATCTTCTTCTTGTAAGTGAACGCAGCGCGCACCGGAATCGGCAACAGCGGCTCCGGCAGACTGCCCGCAAGCGCCAGCACCGTCGGCCGCACCACGTGGACGAAGGTGACGAAACTGGCGACGGGATTGCCGGGCAAGCCGATCAGCGGCGTACCGCCGATGATGCCCATCGCCACGGGACGGCCGGGCTTGATCGCCATCCGCCACAGCACCAGCGAGCCGATGCTCTCGACAGCCGCCTTGACGTGGTCCTCCTCGCCGGTCGAGACGCCGCCGGTGGTGAGGATCAGATCGTGGCCGCCTGCAACCTGCTTCAATCCATCCGCGAGCGCATTGCGTTCGTCGCGCAAGATGCCGAGGTCGGAGACCTCGCAGCCGAGCCGGCGCAGCATCGCCATCAGCATGAAGCGGTTGGAATCGAACAGCTGTGAGGCCGCGCGCGGCTCGCCGGGCGAAGCCAGCTCGTCACCGGTCGAGAACACGGCGACGCGGATGCGCCTGACGACGTCGAGCCGGGTCAGGCCGAATGCTGCAGCAAGCGCGACATGCTGCGGCCGCAGCCGCTGGCCGGCCCGCAGCGCGACGTGTCCTTGCGGAATGTCCTCGCCCGCCGGGCGGACATTGGCGCCGGGCTTCAGCCCCGGCGGCAGCACGATTCTGCCGGCCTCATCGAGGCGGACGTCTTCCTGCATGAAGACGGTCTCGGCGTCAGGCGGCATTGGCGCGCCCGTGAAGATGCGCGCAGTGTGGCCGGCCTTGATCGGCGCCTGCGCAAGGCCGCCGGCCTGGATGCGGCCGTCGAGCGGGAATGCCCGTTCCGCGCCTTCCGGAAGGTCGGCGTTGCGCACGGCGTAACCGTCGACGGCGGAGTTCGTGAAGGGCGGCAGCGGCAGGGGCGCCGCGATATCGCGCGCGAGCACGCGTCCGTCGGCGTCAACGAGTGCCACGGTCTCGATATCGGCGATCGCATTGACGCGCGTGGTGATCAGACCAACGGCCTCGTCGACCGACATCATCGGTCCGCCGAAGGCAAAGCAATCGTCCGACAGTTGCGCCATGGTGCCTCGTCAGCGTATCGCGGCGCTTTTTGCCACCGCTTCCTCGACCGGCATCGCCGCACGCAGCAGCAATGCCGCGGCAGCCTCGATATCATCGAGATGGACGGTCGGCAGGCGGGTTTCAATGGCGATGTCGGTCGCGATCCCGACAATCCCGGGATCATCGGGAAATAGCAGCGGCTTGCCGTTGGCGGCGCGATGCACCTCGATCTTGCGGTGCGGCTCGCGCTTGAAGCCCTCGACCACGACGAGATCGACGGCTGATAGCTTGCTCAGGAGCTCCGGCAGCCGCGGTTCCTCGGCGCCGCGCAACTCATGCATCAGGGCCCAGCGGTTCGACGACGCAACCAGCACCTCGGCCGCGCCGGCCTCGCGGTGGCGCCAGGAATCCTTGCCGGGCACGTCGACGTCGAACTGGTGATGGGCATGCTTGATGACGGAGACGCGCAGGCCTTGCGCGTTGAAATGCGGGATCAGCCGCGTCAACAGCGTGGTCTTGCCCGCACCGCTCCAGCCCGCAAGGCCGATGACTTTCATCGCAACTCGATCTCCGCCGGCCGTGTCATGCGGCCGGAACCGCCTTCTCCATCGTCGTGAGCATGCTTATATCGGCTTGACCCGAATGTCATGCTAACGTCGCGGCCATGATGAAGATCGACAAAGCCCCGGTGCCCCTGATCGTTCCGAACCCTGACGACCCGCGCCTGACGGAGCGCGTGACCGGCACCGACCAGACCGGCGCCAAGGTCGAGATCAAGGTGCCGATGGAACGGCCGCTGACGCTCTACCTGAATTCGCAGGAGATCGTCACCATGATGACGATCGGCGACTACCCGGAATATCTGGCGCTGGGCTATCTGCTCAACCAGAACATGCTGAAATATAATGACGAGGTCACCGAGGTCGAATACGACGACGACCTCCAGGTGGTGGTGGTGCGCACCTCACATCACACCAATTTCGAAGCCAAGCTGAAGAAGCGCACCCAGACCTCGGGCTGCGCGCAGGGCACCGCGTTCGGCGACCTGCTGGAGGCGGTCGAGAGCGTCGCGTTGCCGCAGGCTGAGCTGCGCACCTCCTGGCTCTATCAGATGACGCAGACCATCAACACCATGCCCTCGCTCTATCTGGAGGCCGGCGCGATCCATGGCTGCGTGCTGTGCAGGGAGGGCGAGCCGCTCTGCTACACCGAGGACGTCGGCCGTCACAACGCGGTCGACAAGATCGCGGGCTGGATGTACCGCCACGGCGTCGATGCCTCCGACAAGATCCTCTACACCACGGGACGGCTCACCTCGGAAATGGTGATCAAGACCGTGCGCATGGGCATTCCGATCCTGGTGTCGCGCTCCGGCTTCACCGCCTGGGGTGTCGATCTCGCACGCCAGGTCGGACTGACGCTGGTCGGCCGCACGCGCGGAAAGCGCTTCATCGTGCTCGCGGGCGAAGAGCGCATCGTCTACGACCAGGACCTCGCTTATGTCGAGGAGGAATCGGCCAAGCACAAGCGCAAGGGTGAAAGTGGTGACGACTGAAATTCCGCTGACGCAATGCGTGCTGCTCGCAGGCGGCCTCGCACGGCGCATGGGCGGCGGCGACAAGCCAATGCGGACCATCGGCGGCCGCACCATCCTTGAGCGCGTGATCGCGCGATTGACGCCGCAATGCAGCGGATTGATCCTCAACGCGAATGGCGATCCCGCACGCTTCGCGGCGTTCGGTCTGCCCGTTGTCGCCGATGACGTACCCGGCTTTCCCGGTCCGCTCGCCGGCATCCTTGCCGCGCTCGACTGGACGGCGGCGAACCGGCCTGACATCGAATGGGTGCTCAGCGCAGCAGGCGATTGCCCGTTCCTGCCACGCGATCTCGTCGCGCGCCTGCACGAGGCGCGGACGCGGGAGAACGCCCAGCTCGCGGTCGCCGCATCAGGCGACCAGTCGCATCCGGTGATCGGTCTGTGGCGCGTCGCCTTGCGCGACGAGCTGCGTCACGCGCTGGTCGTCGAGGACCTCCGCAAGATCGACCGCTGGACCGCGCGCTATCCGCTGGCAACGGTGACATGGCCGGCCGAGCCGCTCGATCCGTTCTTCAACGCCAACACGGTCGAGGACATCGCCGAAGCCGAACGGCTGGCCGCGCTGGATGCGGCCTCCTGACAAGAAGCGTCGGCGCAAGTGCGAGCAGACGGTTCAAGCCGCCAGCGGCACTTGCCAGGCGTCGTAGCCGTAGACCCAGCTCGTATCGGTGCGCTCCTTGAGCCAGATGTTGGCGCGCGAGGTCTCCTGCACCCGCGTCGTGCGCACCTTGCGGGTCGCCTCGAAGCGGCGGAACGCATTGGCGACGCCGTCGCGGCCGACACCGTCGAGGCAGCGCGACAGCACGGCGGCGTCCTCGATTGCCATCGCCGCGCCTTGCGCCATGTAGGGCGTCATCGGATGGCAGGCATCGCCGAGCAGCGTCACCTTGCCATCGGCCCAGTGCTCCAGCGCGTCGCGGTCCATGATCGCCCATTTGTGCACGTCGGGACAGGCGGCGAGCACCTGAGTGACCTGCGGATGAAAGCCTTCGAATGATGCGCGCAGATCGCGCACGTCTCCCTTCGCCGACCAGGACTCGATGCGGAAGTCCGGCTCGGGCTGGCTGGTGACGAGATAGACCTCGCTGCGATCAGGCTTAACGTAATAGATCACGATGTGGCGGTCCTCGCCCCACCATTTGGTGCAGTCGTCGATCCCTGCGCCGCCGAGCAGCGCGGCGGGATAGGTGGTGCGGTAGGCGATGCGGCCGGTGAATTTGGCCGGCGCGGTGTCGAACAGGAGATCGCGGACCGTCGAATGGACGCCGTCCGCGCCGACCACGGCATCGGCGATGGCACGCGTGCCATCGGCAAAGCTCAGCCGGACACCATCGCCGGTCTCATCGAGGCCAACGAGCTTGTGATTGAGCCGCACAAATTCGTTCGGCACCACGCTCGCCAGCGCCGCATGGAGATCGCCGCGATGGGCCAGCAGATAGGGCGCGCCGAACTTCTCTTCCGCGCTCTCGCCAAAAATCATGTCGAACTTGATGTCGCCGCTCTTCCAGTCGCGGTTGTTCCAGGAGCGTGGATAGAACGAGTGCTCGCGCATCCGCGCCTCCAGCCCCAGTTCGCGCAACACCTTCATCGCGTTGCAGCCGATCTGGATGCCGGCGCCGATGCGGGCGAACTGGGACGCCTGCTCGTAGACCATCACATCGATGCCGACGCGCCGAAGCGCCGCGGCCGTCGCAAGCCCGCCCATGCCGGCACCGACGATCGCGACCGAAAGCGGCCTTGCCATCGCGTCCCCCACCCTGCCGCGCGGCTTGAACGCCGCGTCGTCGTCGCCTCTACGCAGGCCGGAAGCCCGCCCGCTCCAGCGCGGTACGCGCCTCATCCGAGCCGAGTGCGTCGAGAAAGGCCTGCACCGCCGGCCGCTGCTTGCGCGCCGTCACCAGCGCGAAATCATAATGCTCTTCCGCGAGCGGAATGAAACCGAGACCGACCGCATGGGCGACCGGCGCAATGGTCATGCCCCAGTCGGCGCGGTGCTGCGCGACAGCCGCAGCCACGGCATTGTGCGAGCGCGGCTGGTTCCAGTAACCTTCCGGGCGCGCACCGCCGAGCAGGCGGTCGATCAGGATGCGCGTGCCGGCGCCCTGGTTGCGGTTGACCATGATGCAGGCAGGGTCCGCGAGCGCGGCGGCAACGGCCTCCTTCGCACCGAGCCCCTCAAAACGCTTGTCACCACTCCGGAACACGATGCCCTGCATCCGCCGCCAGCCCGGCAGGAGCTCAAGCCCCTCAACGAGGTAAGGCGTGTTGTAGGTCTCGCTCTTGTCGTCGAACAGATGGATCGGCGCGAGATCGCATTCGCCCCGCTTCGCCCCCGCGAGTCCGCCGAGGCTGCCGACCGCGATCGAGCGCACGGTCAGCCCCGCATGCGCGAGCTGTGCGGTGACGAGATCGAGGCCGGTGCAATGGCTGCCGACGATGACGAGATCGGGCACCCGCACATGCGGCGTGAACAGCGTCACCTCGGCGTCGGTCCCTGCCGGCATCTGGTCGGCAAGCGCGTCGATGCGCAGAAAACCGTCGGCCTGGGCGAACGACGTGATCGCACCCGACCCCTTGCCGGAGGGATAGGCGATCAGGCCGTCCTTGCCGCCGACCAGCGAGACCATGACGAACTCGGTGCGGCCGAGCTCGGAGACGATGCGCACCGGCACGGTCGCCCTCACCTTGGCATCGGAGCGTGGCGGCAGCCCGGCCATCCTGCGCAGTGCCGGCACGATCATGTCGTGGAAGGTGAACATCGCCGAGGTCGGAAACCCCGGCAGGATCACCACCGGCTTGCCGTCGCACACCGCAAGGCACAGCGGCTTGCCGGGCTTGAGCGCGACGCCGTGCGCGATGATGCCGGGCTGGCCGAGCCGGCCGATGATGCGATGGGACACGTCGCCCGCGCCTTTCGAGGTGCCACCCGACAGCACCAGCATGTCGGCATCCGCCAGCGCGCGGCGCATGGCGGCTTCGAGTTTTGCCTCATCGTCGGGAATGGCGCCGAGGAACACCGCCTCGCCGCCATTCTCGTCGATCGCGGCGGCGACGATGGCGCCGTTGGTGTCGTAGATCGCAGCCGGCGCGAGCGCCTCGCCGGGCTGAACCAATTCGTCACCGGTGGAGATCACGGCAACACGCGGCTTGCGCGCGACAGTCACCTCGGCAATGCCGCAAGCCGCCAGCATGCCGATCTCACGCGAGCCGATCATCGTGCCGGCGCGCAGCAGCGCCTCGCCGCGCGCGATGTCGGAGCCTGCGTAGGACACAAACTGTCCCGGCGAGACGGCTCGCCGGACGTCGATCGCATCGGATCCGGCGGGCTGGGTATGCTCGACCATGACGACGGCGTCGGCGCCGCGCGGTAGCGGCCCGCCGGTTGCGATCGGCGTTGCGGTTCCCGTCGCCACCTGCAGCTTCGGCGCGGTGCCGCAGTGAATGGTCTCGCCGTTCAGCGCAAGGCGAACGGGCGCGCCTTCGCCGGCCGCGGCGAGATCGGCCGAGCGCACGGCAAAGCCGTCAACGTTGGAACGGTCGAACGGCGGAACGTCGAGGGGCGCCGTGATGTCTTCGGCGAGCGCCGCGCCGAGCGCATCGGCAAGCTTGCGCGCCTCGCTCGGGACCGCGCGCGGGAACAACGCGGCTTCAAAGCGCGCCAGCGCGTCCTCGCGCGAGAGGATCTTGAGGAACTGCTCCTGTTCGAGCGCGCTGCGGTCTTGCGATTGCGGGATCATCGTCATGCCAAACCCATATCATTCCCGCATCAGATAGGCATCGACCGGCGTTCCTGCCGCAAATCCCTCGTGGCTGGCGGGAACGAGCAGCCATGCATCGGCCCGGGCAATGGCCTGAAGCGGCCATTCTCCCACCGCAAGCGGGAGCCACCCATGATGTTCCTCAGCCAGCAGAGCGACTTCGGCGATGCCCACACTGGATGCGATTTTTCGCGCGAGCGGCAAGGTCATGCGTCGGCGCAGCTGCCGCGCCGACAGCCGATCGACGAGCGGCAGCACGAGCGCGAACCAGGCGGCAAGCGCATGATCGGGCGAGCCGGGCAAGGCGACGACGGGAACCTGTCCGAGCCGCCCGACCGCGGCGGTGCGTCCGGGCTGGAGCGCGAGGCCGTGGGCGAGCACGTCACCATGCCGGGCCAGCGCGCTGACCGCGGCATCCCGGCGGCCGGCGCCGCTGCCGCCGACCGTCGCGACGATATCGCAAGTGAGATCGCCGAGCGCTTCCGCGATCGATGCCGCATCTCGCGCGGCAGCTTCGCGCGCTTGCACCTGCAGCCCTGCCGCGCGCGCGATCTCGGCAATCATGTGTGCCGTCACGGCCGCACCCGGCACGTTGACGATGCACAGCCGCGGCCGCCGTACGCTCAGCTTTTCAACACCGGCGGTGCGCGCGAGCAGCAGTGTGGCAGGATGGATCAAATGCCCTTCCGCCACGGCGGGCGCCCGCCCGGCGATGTCGCTTCCGGCGCGCCTGACGCCCTGTCCGGGCACGCCCTCCGCCAGCACCTGGGCGAGTGGACCCGACACCTCAACTGCGTCGGCATCGAGCACACAATCACATCCCGGCGGCATCGCGTCGCCGGCGTCGACCCAAACGGGCGCTGTTGTCAGAGGCAGCGGCGAATAGGCGGACGCGCCGACAATATCGTTGGCGCAGAGCGCCCAGCCATCCGCAGCCGCGATGTCGCGCGTCGGAAAGGCCGCAAGCAGCGGCGTCCCCGCCGCGATGCAGCCGGCGGCCTCCGTCAGGGGCAACTCGATCGTCGCGATCGGATCAACGCCTCGCAGCAACGCGGAGAGCGCAGTGTCGAGCGGCGTCAGCGATGGCGGCAGGCGCTGGGTCATGCGCCATGATGGACCATGCATCGCCCGGTTTGGCAACCGCTGGCGATGCGAAGGTCAGCCGCCGGATTTGGCCGCATTGGGGAAGAACAGCTGCTGTCCGTCGACCTTGTAGCCGGCGATCGCCGCCTGCCCCTCCGGCGAAATCAGCCAGTCGATGAAGGTCTGCCCCAGCTCCTTCTTCACGTCCGGAAACTTTTCCGGGTTCACCAGCATCGCGCCGTACTGATTGAGCAGCCGCTTGTCGCCTTCGACGACGATGTCGAGATCGCCGCGATCCTTGAAGGCGATCCAGCTGCCGCGGTCGGACAGCACATAGGCGTTCGCCGTGCGCGCCGCGTCGAGGGCTGCGTCCATCCCTTGCTTGACTTCGCGATACCATGCGCCCTTGGCAGCGGAGATATCGATGCCGGCGACGATCCAGAGCGCGAGCTCCGCGCCATGGGTGCCCGAGCGATCGCCGCGCGTCACGAACGGCGCGCCCTTGGCCTCGATCGCCTTCAGCGCGGTGGCGATGTCCTTGCCTTTCACGGCGGCGGGATCGCTCTTCGGTCCGATCAGCACATAGTCGTTGTACATCACGTCAAAACGCTTCACGCCAAAACCGTCGGCGACGAACTTCTCCTCCTGCGGCCGTGCGTGCATCAGCACGACGTCGACTTCGCCCCTGCGCGCGCCGTCGAGCACTTCATCGGCACGCCGCGCGATCACCGTCACCTCGATGCCGGTCTTCTCGCGGAAGATCGGCAGCAGATGATCGAGCAGGCCGGACTCCTGTGTCGCCGTGGTCGAGGCCAGCACGATCGCGCGGTCCTCCGCAAATGACGCCGCCACGCCCGCGGCGAGGCCGCAGAGAAGCGCAAGTGCAGCGGACAGGCGGCGGACGACCATGATCGGGTTCCCATTGGCTATGACGCGATCATGATGATGATCGATTGCGCCACACTCGTGACGCGTTTGCGCGTCGCGCTCCCCACTCGGGACATTTCGGCAATGCGGCTCGCGCGGTGCGCCCATTGCAATTGCGAGCGCGACGGCCGCAAGGCCCGCGCCACGCGGGTGCTTCAGGATCGTTCACCAAAGCAGAAATCGCGCGTGAGGATGTGTTGCAAAGCAGCGAGATGATCGGGCATGGTCCCGGCGGACGTAAATTGAAATGCAGAATTCCACCTGCGTCGAACGCCAAAAAGAAGCAAGAATTTGCATAGGAATGCAGGATGGAATTCCTGACGACCAGCGAAGCCGCCGAATACCTTCGGCTCGGCGAACGCAAGCTCTACGAACTCGTCACCACCGGCGCGATTCCCTGCACCAAGGTGACCGGGAAGTGGCTCTTCCCGCGGCACGAGCTCGACCTCTGGGTCCTGTCGGGACTGGCGCGTCCGGCCGGCATGCTGACTGCGGAGCCGCCGCCGGTCGTTGGCGGCAGCCAGGACGAGCTTTTGGACTGGAGCCTGCGTGAATCCGGCTCGGGCCTGGGATCGATGAGCGAGGGCAGCGCGCGCGGGCTCGAGCGCTTGCAACGCGACGAGGTGATGGCCGCGGCAGTGCACTTCCACAGCCTGGAGGCCGACGGCAATCTTGCCTCCGACGCCAGTGCGACGACGCTGCGTGACGCGCCTGACCTGCATGATGCGGTGCTGGTCGCATTCGTGCGCCGCGAGCAGGGTCTCGTGCTGCCGCCGGGCAATCCGAAACGGCTGCGCGGCCTCTCCGACGTGCTTGCGCTCGGCGTCAGGATGGCGATGCGACAACAGGGCACAGGCGCGCAGATGCTGCTCGACGTGCTGTTGAAGCGCGCCGGCGCCTCGACGCGCGATCTGCGCCGGGTCGAGACGCCGGCCCTCACCGGGCCAGATCTCGCCGAGATCGTCCGCGCGGGACAGGCCGATTGCGGAATCGCGACGCGTGCTGCGGCGCGCTCGGCCGGGCTCGATTTCGTGCCGCTGGTCTGGGAGAATTTTGATCTCGCAATGCGGCAACGCAGCTATTTCCGCCCGCCGATGCAAGCCCTGATCCGGTTCCTCAGCGAAAGGCGGTTGCGGCAGCGCGCCGAGGAACTGACCGGCTACGATCCCTCGCCGGCGGGACAGATCCGCTTCGCGGCCTGACGTTGACGCCCGCCCCCAAATAGTTGCAAAAGAAACCAATTCAGCCGGGCCATACCCGGGCAACACCGGCCAACGAGCCGGATCAGGGGAGGACAAGCGTGAATCCAACGAGATTTGGACTGCCGGTCGCGGCCGGCTTTGCAGCGACGTTCTTGGCGGCGGCGCTGCTGCCGGGTGCGGCGTCGGCGCAGGTTTCCGACGACATCGTCAAGATCGGCGTGCTCACCGACATGAACGGCCCCGCCTCCGCGCCGACCGGCCAGGGATCAGTGACGGCGGCGCAGATGGCGATCGACGATTTCGGCGGCAAGGTGCTCGGCAAGCCGATCAGCATCGTGATCGGCGACCACCAGCTCAAGGCCGATATCGGCGGCGGCATCGCGCGGCGCTGGTACGATGTCGACCAGGTCGACCTGATCGTCGACGTGCCGGTCTCCGCGGTCGGGCTCGCGGTGCAGAACGTCGCCAACGAGAAGAAGCGGCTATTCATCACCCACTCCACCGGCACCGCGGATTTCCACGGCAAGTTCTGCTCGCCCTACGCGATCCAGTGGGTGTTCGACACCCGCGCGCTCGCCGTCGGCACTGCGGATGCGGTGGTCAAGCGCGGCGGCGACAGCTGGTTCTTCATCACCGACGACTACGCCTTCGGCCATTCGCTGGAGCGCGACGCCTCTAGCGTCGTCACCGCCAATGGCGGCAAGGTGCTGGGCTCGGTGCGGCCGCCGCTGGCAACCCCCGACCTCTCCTCCTTCGTGCTGCAGGCGCAGGCCTCCAAGGCCAAGATCATCGGCATTGCCGCAGGTCCCCCGAACAACATGAACGAGATCAAGACCGGCTCGGAGTTCGGCGTGTTCAAGGGCGGCCAGCAGATGGCGGCGCTGCTGGCGCTAATCACCGACATCCACGGCCTCGGCCTGCAGGCCGCCCAAGGGCTGTTGCTGACCACGTCGTTCTATTGGGACATGGACGACAAGACCCGCGAATGGTCGAAGCGCTATTTCGCCAAGATGAACAAGATGCCGTCGATGTGGCAGGCCGGCGTCTATTCGAGCGTGATGCACTATCTCAACGCCATCAAGGAGACCGGCACCGACGATCCGCTCAAGGTCGCGGCCAAGATGCGGGAAAAGCCGATCGAGGATTTCTTCGCCCGCAACGGCAAACTGCGCGAGGACAATCTGATGGTGCACGACCTCTGGCTGGTGCAGGTGAAGACGCCGGAGGAGAGCAAATATCCGTGGGACTATTACAAGATCCTCACGACCATCTCGGGCGAGAAGGCGTTTGGCCCACCGGACCCGGCGTGTCCGCTGGTGAAGAAGTAGGTTTGGCGAGTATGAGGCCGCGATGACGGTGCACCCTCTCCCCTTGCGGGAGAGGGTGGCTCGCCGCATGGCGGCGAGACGGGTGAGGGGTATCTCTCCTCGAGTCGTCTTTCAGCTTCGAGTTCGCGGATAGATACCCCTCATCCGGCGCTACGCGCCACCTTCTCCCGCAAGGGGCCTGTTGCGTAATTCGTCAATTGTGATTCCCTAGGGCAAAGCCTTGGAGGGTAGCGATGGCGGTCAAGCGGACGGGACAGCCGAGCTTTGTG